>JBHHWQ010000001.1:0-36255 GCA_046756605.1 Minisyncoccia bacterium
CGGCAAACTATCTTTTGAAGCGGTGCCGCGATGTAGCGCAACTTGACCGTTCAAAGTTAACGAAAGAAATCGCAGAGAAGGGCCTTTCTATGATTGGTGTGGATGGCGTAGGACTTACGGCTTCGGACAGAAAGATTCTTGAAGTGCTAATTGATAAGTTCGGCGGCGGACCCATCGGCCTCAAAACCCTCGCCGCAGCCGCGATGGAAGAAGAAGAGACCATTGAAGGAGTGTATGAACCATACCTCATGCAGGAGGGCCTTCTCGAGCGCACCCCGCGCGGCCGTGTCATCACACCGGCGGCTTACACACACCTCGGAAAGAAGCACCCGCAGGAGCATCTTGTGTGATGAATACTGCAAGAAGTGTTATCGCCATCGACCCTGGGTACGACCGCGTAGGTATCGCGGTTTTTGATGAGAAAAAGGCGCTTGCGCACTCCGAATGCTTCTCGCCAGAAACAAAGGAGTTCGCAGAGCGCATTGTTGCGATAAGAAAAAGGGTCCAGGAATTAATTCGTGAGTTTGAACCGACATCATGCGCGCTTGAGACGCTTTTTTTCAGTAAGAACCAGAAAACAGCCATAAAAGTGGCCGAGGCGCGCGGCGCCATAATTCTTGCTGTTGCAGAGCTTGGGATTCCGGTTTATGAATATTCGCCGCAGGATGTAAAGATCGCCGTCACTGGGAGCGGGAATGCAGACAAGGCGGGTGTTACAAAAATGGTCACACGGCTTGTGCCGCTCGGCGGCACTAAGCGGCTTGACGATGAGCTGGACGCCATTGCGCTTGGCATGGCCCACCAGGCCGCTTTCCTGTTATCCACAGATATATCCACACAGCGGTAATAGGGGGCTTGCCAAGTGTGGTGGTTTTGGATAAAAATATTGCGTCTCAAAAGCACAGGTCTTTGGGAGACACACTATCAGCTAACGCATATGCATATGCAGACGCAAACAGATATCGACCTCGACATCCGTCTTGAAAACGATGACGACATCGATGAAGAGACGGGCAACGATGACGGGGACGACGCAGACATGGATGATGACGATAACGGAGAGGGTGATTGGAGTTAGTTTCCTCTCTGTATAAAAAAACCGCAGCGCGCTGCGGTTTTTTTATTTAACCACCCTTACGAAACGGTGTTTGCCAATCTTGTAGATGCCGGGCTTCATTTCGGCATTAAAATCACGCACCTTCTCGTTGGTGTCGACGTATGTGATAGCGCCCTGCCCTACAAGCCGGCGAAGTTCGCTATTTGATGAAACGACTTCGTTTCGGACCAATACATCAAGGGTGGTGGAGAGTCCACCTTTGGATACGGTTTGAATATGTTCGGGCACGCCGCCCTTGCTGAAGATCTCAATAAATCCTTCTTTCGCTTTGCGGGCCGCGCGCTTGCCGTGGTACATACGCACCAACTCCTCGGCGAGCGCAAGCTTCGCTTCTTTCGGGTGTCCGGCCACATACTCCTCCACCTGCTCGAGCGGGACACGCGTAAGTACTTGGAAGTACTTCTCTACCAAATCATCCGTGATACTCATTACTTTCCCGAACATCTCGTTGGGTGTTTCCGTAAACGCGATGGTGTTGCCCCAGCTTGAGCTCATCTTCCGCCCGTCGAGTCCCTCAATCGGAAACTGTGTCGTAACGATTCCCTGCGGAGTTTGCTTGTAGTGCGCTTGGAGCGTCCTACCTGCGAGTAAGTTAAAACGCTGGTCCACGCCGCCGATTTCGATGTCGGCCTTTACGGCAACTGAGTCATACCCCTGCATCAGTGGATAGAGTGTTTCGCGAAGCGACACCCGCGTTCCCTCGGCGAGGCGGCGGCTGATATTGTCCCTCGCGATGAACTCAGCGACCGAGAACTCATTCGCCATCTCCCCGAGTTCGGCAAAGGAGAGTGAGTCGAGCCAGTTGGAATTATAGCGCCTCTCAAAGCCGCCCTCTAGGATGGTTGCGGCTTGGGCGAAATAGGTCTCGGCGTTTTTCTTTACCGCCACTCTAGAGAGCATCGGCCGCTCGCTCTTTTTGTCGCTAGTGTCACCAACGACGCCGGTTGCGTCGCCCACGATAAGGATTGCTTGGTGCCCCAAGTCCTGAAAGTCCTTGAGTTTCAAAAGTGGCACTGACCTGCCTAGGTGAAGGTTGGGCGACGTCGGGTCGATGCCGAGCTTTACGCGCAGGCGACGACCGCTCATAAGGAGTTTTTTTATTTCCTCCTTTCCAGGAATAACCTCATCGACAGCACGAGAGAGGAGCATATCTATTTTCGCTTCGTCGGTAACGACTTTCGGGGCGCCAAACATATCTCCCTTATGCTAGCATGGCGCTATGTTCGGCCCTAGGTTTCGTGGTGTGTTCGTTGGGCTCGTCTCCATTGGATTCTTCGTGGGGGGTGCGGTCTTCATATGGGCCGCGACGTTTAAGATTCCTGACATCGAATCCCTCCAGAGCCGGAAGGTTGCGCAATCGACAAAAATATACGACCGCACCGGCGAGGTCCTGCTCTACGACCTTCATGAAGATGTCGACCGCACGGTGGTGCCAATAGCCGACATATCACTCAACATCAGGAACGCCACAGTCGCCATCGAGGACTCCACCTTCTACGAACACAACGGTATACGCCCTATCGCGACCTTGCGCGCCGTCTTCCTACAGCCGCTTCGCGGCAGGGGTGTGCAAGGTGGTTCTACCATCACCCAGCAGGTCGTGAAAAACTCGGTTCTAACTTCAAAACGTCTTGTTTCGCGAAAAATTATCGAGTGGGTGGTGGCGCTCCGTCTTGAGAGTGTGCTCTCTAAGGACGACATCCTTGAGCTCTATCTTAACGAATCGCCTTACGGCGGAACCATTTATGGTGTAGAGGAAGCGGCGCAGTCGTTCTTCGGGAAGAGTGCGAGCGACGTGACGCTCGTGGAGGCCGCGTACCTGGCGGCGCTTCCCCAGGCCCCAACCTATTACTCTCCCTACGGCAACAATCGTGAGGACCTTGAGGAGAGAAAAAACCTCGTCCTTTCGCGTATGCGCGAACTCGGTTTCATAACGGAAGAAGAGTATGCAACAGCTATGGGGGAAGAAGTGAAATTCAAGACACAGGTCATCTCTGGCATCCGTGCGCCGCATTTCGTTTTCTATGTGCGCGAACAGCTCGAACGTGAATTCGGCAGACGCACGCTTGAGGAGAGTGGTTGGAAGGTGGTAACCACCATCGACATGGAACTCCAAGAGGCCGCGGAGGCGACTGTGGCAAACCACGCGGAAACGAATGAAAAAAACTTCCGTGCCTCGAATGCCGCGATGGTGGCGACTGATCCAAAGACCGGCGACATCCTTGCCATGGTTGGTTCACGCGACTATTTCGATGACGAAATCGATGGAAACTATAACGTCGCGACCGCCAAACCCGGACGCCAGCCGGGCTCTGCCTTCAAACCGTTCGTATATGCTGCAGCATTCGACCGTGGCCTATCCCCCAACACTGTTCTTTTTGATGTAAAAACACAGTTCTCTACCGCATGCCGCCCGGACGATTTGTCCGAAGAAGCGCCTTGCTACTCACCGAACAACTACGATGAGGTGTTCAAGGGGCCGGTAACCTTGCGGAGCGCTCTGGCGGAATCGCGGAACGTTCCGGCGGTGAAGCTTTTATATTTGGTTGGTCTCTCGGACGCGCTCCGGACTGCACGCGCGATGGGTATCACGACCTTGGAGAACGAGGCGCGCTATGGGCTCACGCTTGTCCTCGGCGGCGGTGAGGTGACGCCGCTCGAAATGACAGCGGCGTACGGAGTGTTTGCGGCTGAAGGTATGAAGCGCGACACACGTTCAATCCTCAAAGTTGAGGACCGGAACGGAAATGAAGTGCGTACGTATCCGGTTAGGGAAAATCGTGTATTGAAAGAGAGTGTCGCGCTTGCGGTGTCTGACGTCCTTTCGGACAATGAAGCGCGAACGCCCGAATTCGGCGCAAACTCGCCGCTTTACTTCCCAGGCCAACACGTTGCGGCAAAAACCGGTACGACAAACGACTCACGTGACGCTTGGATTATTGGATACACACCAAACATCGCGGTTGGCGCGTGGGTTGGAAACAACGACAACTCTGAGATGGTAAAAGAAATAGCTGGATTCATCGTGGCACCTATGTGGCATGAGTTTATGGAGTTCGCACTCGCGAAATATCCTAATGACCCATTTCCTGAAGCCAAGACGACGACAGTGGTTGACGCAAAACCGATTCTTAATGGCATTTGGGAAGGGGTGGATATACAAGAAGATCCGTCTGGAGTGCTCCGCATTACCGCCGACATTCATTCAATACTCAACTGGATAGACAAACGCGACCCACATGGCCCGCGTCCGGAAGACCCGGCTCAGGACCCGCAATTCGCGTACTGGGAACTGGCGGTTGAACAATGGAAAATGGAAAATAATTACCGGGACGGTATGGTTCTATTCCGTAATCCGTAACGATATTACCGGACGTCACGCACCGTGTCACGCGCTCGCGGAAAGCGGTCAAAAAGGTTTTTTAAAACTACAGAACGATTTATCTGAATCATATTCTTTGCGACTGAAGATGTTTTTATATACGCAATGCCGTTTGCGATTGAAATACGGTCTGGTGTGCAGTGTATATCAAGTGTTTCCTCAAGCGCTAACATAAGTGCACGTTTTAGTGTATCGTCGGGTGGTTTAATATTCTTAAATTTTGAAAGAAAATCTCCAACAAGTTTCATAGCACTTAAATATAACTTAACGGTTCATTGGCATGAGAAGGTATGTGAATCCTTTGTTGGGAGTTTCATGTATGACCAGCGGTTTACCGGGGCCTGAAAATTGCAATGTAACGCTGTCGGTGGAAATAATGTTGAGAGCATCAATAATATAGCGCGCATTAAAACGCATGGCTATATTCTCGCCGTCGATAGTACTTTCAATGGATTCATGTGTTGTGCCAACAGGAGCGCTTGATGCTGTAAGTGTAAATGTTCTTTTCTTGGTATCAATATTAAAATCTACCTGCCCGCTCTGATCGGTAACAACAGTAACCTTGCGGAGTGCTTGCGATAGATCTTCCAAAAGTACTGTTGCGGATGTTGTGTGTTTTTTTGGGATAATGGCGTGATATTCAGGGAATGCTCCATCAATAAGGCGTGAAGTAATGAAATTTCCACCGGCAATATATGTTGCTTGGTTGTCATCAACTCTAATTTCGACAGTATCGGTCGGGTCGATGGTGCGAATAATATCAGGAATGTTCCGTGCTGGAACGAGTATTGGATCGAATGATTCTTTTGTCTTTAAGGAAGTTGTCATTTCAGCGAGGCGGAATGAGTCAGTTGCGGCTGTAGTCAATGTACCGTCTGACATACTAATAAAGACCGCTGCGAGTTCAGGGCGCATTCCAGAATTAGCCGCAGAAAACACCACACTCTTAAGTGATCGTATAAACTCTTTTGATGGAATTGATACAGAAACTCCAACACCCTTTTTAATATAGGGAAGTGATGGAAATTCTGATGCATCAACGGTCTTTAGATTTGTTTCCCCATGTTTTGTTTTTAAGTTAAGCATGTTTCCGTCAGTACTGATGTGTATTTTTTCATCAATTATTGCGTTGACTGCTTGTAAAAATACTTGAGCTGGAATTGCCACAACACCACCATCATTAATTTTTGACTTTAATTGAACTTCGATACTAACATCAAGATTAGTTGCACGAAGCGACGCGCCATTTGTTGTTGCTGAGATAAGAATGCATCCAAGGACTGGGAGTGAGAGATTTTTATTACTTACCCGCGAAACCATTTGTACTGCTTCTTCAAGATGTTTTTTTAGAACTTCTATTTTCATATATATAAAACTTCTTTATTTTTATACTCTGTGAAGTACGTGGAAAACTTTTAACACCTTTAATATGAAAGAGAAAAAAGAAATAATACTGTATACAACGTCGTGTAGAACTACTGTGTTTTGTGTTTGTAACATCATATATTTTTTATCCACCATTCGTTCCACAGAACAACCTTCAGATTTTTCACAATACTTATACATATACATTCCACAATTATTTCAACATACCACGCACTTCACTCACCTCACTCTTAAAATCATCATTTTGTGAAAGGTCGGTTTTTATCTTCTCACATGCATGAATAACGGTTGTATGATCTCGTCCGCCAAACACTGAACCAATTGCCGGATATGAAAGATGAAAATCTTCCCGTAGAATATACATAATAATCTGCCGTGGACGCACAATCTCACGCTTCCGCGTCTTAGCGTACATCGACGCCTCATCAACACCGTAAAACTCAGCAACTTTTGCAATAATATTTTTAACCGAGACCGACCGCTTTGGTTTTGTTGTTGATTTAATTATTTCCCGCACAACTTCATCGTTCAGCGCCCCCTTTAATTGTTGTTGGATGAGAATTGTATTCAACATTCCTTCTATTTCCCGTATATTTCCAGGAATAGTGAGTGAGAGTTGTTCAATAATACTATCCGAAAGGTCAAGTCCTACAGATACCGCCTTCTTCTTTATAATTGCCATCCTTGACTCATGGTCCGGCTCTTGGATAGCAACCGTCATCCCCGATATAAACCTCGATTGAAGACGGTCGGTCAAATCAGGTATTAGGTTCGGATGCCGGTCGGAAGAACAAACAATCTGACGGTTCGCGTCATGTAGTGTATTGAAAAGATGGAAAAATTCCTCCTGTAAGGTGCCTTTTTTTGAGAAAAACTGTATGTCGTCAACAATAAGGATGTCGTACGCTCGGTATTTTTCCTTAAATGTCGGGATAGTCCGGTTGTTTATCGCATTCATAAACTCAAACCCAAACCTCTCTGCGGTGAGATAATACACTTTTTTATGTGCAGATGTCTTTCTAATATGATTTCCAACACCCTGTATAAGATGGGTCTTTCCGCGGCCAGTTTCTCCGTACACAAAAAGTGGGTTGTACGCAATACCAGGATTTTTCGTTACAGCATTTGCGGCGGTGAACGCGAACTCATTAAACGCACCAACGACGAATGTGTCGAATGTATAACGCGGGTTTAGATTGTCTGAGCGATTCACATAGTATTCAGCAAGCGGCAGTTCCGCACCTCTTTCGTCCGCTGAGACAACCTTCTCCGGTGTCTTCTTCGGCTCTTGTTTGGATACAATATATTCAACCCCCCGCACAGTGTCTACAAACCCACGCACGGTCTTTAGTATTAGTTTCCCGAACCGCTCCGAAAGCCACTCCTTGGTGAGTTGGTTAGGAACTCCGACATACACCACCCCCCCATCAATCTTGAGCACGTGGGTCTCTCCGAACCACATCTTGAAACTCGCGGGGGAAATGGAGAGCTCTATATTGGTAAGTGTGTTCTCCCAGAGTTGTTTCGTGTCGAGTTCCATGGGTTCGCGTTTGAGATGTCATTATACTCTTGTGGAAAAACAAATGAAACTTGCGAAGAAACCGTACACATGTTAGTAAGTTGTGAACAACCTGTGGATACTCTAAAAGTGGTGTAAACAGTAATAATGAGCTAGAATCAGCGGGACTACGGACAAAAACAATGCCTAAGAGAACCTACCAACCAAAAAAGAGAAAACGAGCAAAGACACACGGCTTTCTTTCACGCTCGAAGACACCCACTGGAAAGAGGGTTTTGATGAAGCGGCGCCAGAAAGGACGCGCTAAATTGTCGGTCTGAGCTAGAAGAGAATGTTAAAAAAAACAAACCGCCTTTCTAGAACCACCTTTCCCAGAAAGCGGCCTGACGCGAAACACTCGTTTTCGTGGGGTAGGGCGTCGTTCCATAACGCACCACGCTTCGGCGCATCGATTGTTGTGTCGAAAAAAGTCGCCAGATTCGCCCATGAGCGCAACCGCCTGCGGCGACGGCTGTACGCCGCCGCCGAGGCGGCATACACAGGCACCTCCCTACCGAAGGTACACATTGTGGTGTTTCCGCGCTTTGAAGCATTGTCAGCTCCATTCACAAAGCTCGTCAATGACCTCAAAGGAGCGCTCTCTTAAAAGGTTTGCTACTATAGGGCGGACATGGTTGCGATTTTCAACACATTCATACACGACCCCATCTACAACGCGTTGGCGTTCCTTGTGGACATTATTCCCAGTGGTGATGTCGGTATCGCCATAATACTCCTGACGCTCGCGGTCAAATTAATTCTCTTCCCACTCTCACTCAAAGCAGTTCGAACACAGGCCGCGATGCGCGAAATCGACCCGGAACTCAAGCGCATCCGCGAAGAACATAAAAATAACCGCGAGGAATCCGCACGCCAGACCATGGCGCTCTTGAAGGAGAAGAAAGTAAACCCACTTGCAAGCGTCTTCCTCGTTCTTATACAACTTCCAGTCATCATAGGCCTCTACTTCGTCTTCTTTAATGGCGGGAACGGTATCAATTTTTCAGAAACACTACTATATTCGTTCGTTCCATTCCCCACCGACGCTTCGTTCACATTTCTCGGATTCATCGACCTCACAGGAAGAAGTGTGTCGCTTTCTATACTCGTCGCTCTTACCCAGTTCGTAAACGCTCGCATTATGCAGTTACCGGCGCCTTCTGGAGAGGCCGGAACACTCTCACATGACCTCGGGAAAAGTATGCAGATGCAAATGAAATACGTCTTCCCCATCGTGATGGGGGTCATCGCCTACATCATCTCCGCGGCAATCGCACTCTATTTCTTGGTGTCGAACCTCTTCCAGCTTTTCCAGGAGCTCTACGTCAAACGAACGGCCGCTCAGGCATCAGCTCAAAACACCTCCTCTTGAAGCCGCAAAGACCAGAGCGAAAGATCTTTCTTGTTTAAAAAACCGACGTATGCGCCACTTTCGCTCACAAACGGCCTCCACGCGTCAATAGCCACTCCCACATCCTCGTCTGGGAGCGCAAGCAGGGTCGCGGTGCCGCGCTCCGGCTCGACAAGCCATATATCATCATCAAAAGAAACCGTCCCTCTGAGCCAGTCGTCCGGATACGCGCCTTCAGGGAATTCTTGCGGCACGCCGCAGACCGCACGTACCGGCGACTCGGAAAGGAATACACACTTGCTTGCGAGCGTCCCGAGCGGACTCGCGCTTTCCTCGCCGGTTTCGGTATCGAGAAGTATGAGTGCCGGCTCTCCACTTGCAGGGCCAGTGCTTAAAAGCACATATCGGCCGCTCGGAGAGACGAGCGCCATCATTCCCGGCACGTCGCCCGCGACCCGTCGTAACGCTCCACTGACAACTCGATACAGGAATCCGGGGATTCCGGAAGACGGTGCCGTATATACATAAAGATTATCATCGCTCTGGAGTGGGATCCATGAGACGACAGGAGAAGAAAGGACCCTCCGTGCACCGGAGCCGTCGGAACCCGAAAGCACGACAGAGGAGCCGTCCACACCCTCGTTTACCGTAAGGAGGTTTTCTCCGGCGGCATCCAATACCCCCCGCTCCCATCCGGCGAGGAACGAACCGGAGAGCGACTGTTCAGCAGTATCACCTTCGAGCGTCGCGTAGAAGTTCTCCCACGCGCCGTCTTTGTCGAGTGAGCGGATGATGAACGCGTCCTTGTTTGCAAACAACACCTCTTGGATGCCGGGAATAGTGGTGTTCGAGATACGGACGACACTGCGCCCCTCGGCCGGTGTGTCGTACACGTGGCCAGTCCTGCGTTCGATGAAGCGAATGACCGTTTCGTCCGCTTCGTTTTCATAGAAGAAGCCGCCTGATGACGGCGTCTCCGTCACCTGCCGTAAGTCGGGAACCGGGCGAGTGTCGACTAACTCGTCTCCAGAATCACCTGGCCCGCCTTCTGCCGGCACACGGTCTCCACCGCCGGAGTTGAACGGGAACAAAGAACCAAATAGCCCTTGGTTGCCGCCGGTGTCCCCCTGTGGCTCGCTAGTGCCGGGCACGAACACAAACACGAAGAACGCGACGATGGCGACCAAGATGAGTGCGATAAAAGAAAGGATGAATGTCCGTTGCATATATCAGAAAGTAAGGAGAAAGTTTTGTGTTGCTCGCTCGAACAGAAGCTGGGCGTGTTCAAGCGCAAAGGCGACGTAGAAGCGACCGCCCCCCTCTCCTTCACGCCGGAGCGTGAGCTCACGCACCGTCCGTCCGGTTTCCTCTACCGGGTTGCCGTCGATGCTCCAGGCGTAGTCGGGTCCGGAAAGGTCGTTCACGAAGAACGGGTGCGCGACGAAGGTTATCTCGTCCTCGGCAAGCCGGACCTCGTCTCCAACACCGCGCTCGGTGCGGAGCCCGAAGAGTGGCGCGCGTTCGTACACCGCGATCACCGGCCGCACCGGCTCGACGGTCACGTTGTTTTCGGCACGCACCGCACCGTCCGTGGTTTCAACGACAACCGAGACCGTGAATGGATTCTCAAACTGCGGCGTCGTGAGTGTTATCGTCCGGAGTCCGTAGCCGAAGTGTTCGGGTGTGGCGGAATGGTTCACATACCAGCTATACACAAGGTTGGCCGGCGGCACCCGTACACCACCTTGTATGATTTCCGGCACGGCTGTAAATGTCGCCGTGCCTGAGCCGTTCATGAGCGGACGCCCCAGGTACCACGGCGGAACGTACGTATCGCCCTCCCAGACGATATCGACCGAAGCGGGACGGATGGTCACAGAATCTTCTGCCGAGACGCCGTTTCCGGAGACCGAAACAGACACCGTTGTTGCCGAGCCGGCGTTTCCCACACCGGCGGTTATCGCTTCCACCCCGACACCCTGGTCGACCACCGCGCCGTTCACCCGCCAGACAAACATTGCCCCACCGGCCGCGGACACATTTTCAGCGCGCACGGTAACCGTGCTCCCCGGCGCGGGATTTGCCGGAATCACACGGAGAGTGAGCGCGGTTTCCAGAACCGGTATCTCTACCGCGAGTGCGGATACCGGAGAGAGAACAAGTAGTATGGCAAGCACCCCTTTCAGCATAGTCATAGTATACCGGCTTATCCGGCGCCTCCTTCGCGGGCCTGTTCCTTGATGGCGAGAATCTGTGACGGGTCGGACGTGATGATCTGGTCTTCGGTATACGACGCGATAACCTTGATGGCGACATGCTTCAGGCCTGCAAAGAAGATGCCCTCGCCGATGTCGGACTCGAGGAGCAGGAACTTTTCCTCGTCGGTCAGGTTAAATGTTTTCTGTACGTTGTCGATGACGGAAGGCGACTGCTTGAGGAGGAGCTGTATTGAGGAGTTCGAGATCATCGGCAGGCCGTAGGGGCTCTTCAGGAAGTCGTCCACGTCCTGCGTGATGGTGGCGAGTCCCAGGAAATACTTCCTGCCGCGCTTCGCCATACCATAGAGGAATGACGCCGTGTCTTCCGCCTTCATCATCCACCACGCCTCATCGATGATGAGGAGGCGTTTCTTAAGCTCCCGCCGGACCGCGTTCCAGATGTAGTGGGTAACGATATACATGGCGACGGGCTTCAGCTCGTCTTCCATGTCGCGCACAGAGAATGCCACGAACTTTTTATTGATATCCACATTGGTCGGGCGGTTGATGAAGCCGGCCCACGTCCCCTTCGTGTACTTGCTCAAGCGCTGGACCAGGGATTCCGAACCCTCCATACCAGAGAGAACCAGCTCGAAGTCAGACAGCAAGGGCGGCTCCATGTTCGTAAAATCTGCCTCGCCGGTGATGTCCTTCAAGGCGTACGTTTCTGTGATAGCCCGATCGATGATGGCGTCTTCCTCAGGCGTGAGGCCTCCGAGCATGATGCGGAACAAGCCCACCAAGGTTACGATGTTGCCGCGAAGGACATCCGACGGCGACTCGTCCTCGCGCGGCGGCGGCAGGTCGAACGGGTTGATGTGGTGCTCGCTTGAGAGAGAGATGGAGAAAAACCTGCCGCCGACCGCGTTCGCCAGGTACTCGTACTCGTTCTCCGGGTCGATAACGATGACTTCCGTGTCAAACATCAGCGAGCGGAGTATCTCAAGTTTGGTCGCGTAGCTCTTACCGGAGCCGGACTTGGCGAATGTGACGGAGTTGTAGTTTTCAAGCGAAAAGCGGTCGAAGAGTATGAGTGAAGCATTGTGCCGGTTGATGCCGTAGAGGATGCCGCGGTCTGAGGTAAGGTCGAATGAGATAAACGGAAAAAGCGACGAGAGGGGCGAGGAGTTTAGTTTTGAGTGGACACCTAAGAGGTCTTTACCCGTCGGGATGACGCTCTTGAACCCCTGCTCCTGCTGGAACAGCGCCGGCTTCACATAAACGAGCTTCGCGTCGAGGATTGACCGTATCTCGGCCTCGGCCTTGTCGAGTTCATCCGAGTCGTCGCCGTAGACGGTGATGTAGAGCCCCACATCGAAGATGCGCTCCTGCGCTTGCTGGAGCTTGTCGCGGAGCTCTTCAATGTCGCGATAGGCGGTGTCGAGAACTGGGTCGCGCACGAGCCCCTTCTCCTCGCGTGCGATGACCTGGCTCTGGACCTCCGCTACCTTCTTCTGGAACTTGCGAAGGACCGCTGCGGTGTCGATAGGATGCACGTAAATCGCGACATCGAACACCTTGTCCAGGTTGATAATTGGCGAAAACCATGAATCAGAGAGGAAGCGCGGATAGGAGATGACGTAGAAGGTGCGCGCGAGCTTATCGCCCAAGTTCATCTCCCGCGGCGTGATTTTTAGCGCCGACGGCGCGATGATGTCGGCAAAGTCAAGTTTTGCCGCCTCGTAAATATCCTTCGGCAGGAACGGTGTGAGCTCTGCCTCTGTCTCTTTTTTTCTGCCGCGTATGAAATCCAAAAACGCCATACTATTGTTGATTATCGAGTGTTATCGGCTTCTCAAGCTCCCCCGGGTTGAATTCCTTGTAGAGAAGCTCGATAACTTCTTCCGTCCCCAACGGCACGGTGCGGACCCCGGTGCGCACGAGCCCCTGCTCAACCACAGCCATCCTTTGCTCAAGTTGGGTGCGGTACTCCTCAAACCCCACATCCTCCTGCTCCGCTGAGAGTTCGCTCTTCCCCAGGAAGCGTGACGCGAGCGATTTCTTCACATCAAATATCGGTGTTGAGTATGGAACGACCACGAAAAAGTTTTTCGACATGATGTTCGCGCGCTCGGTCACGGAGCGGACAAACTCGATGTATTCTCTGATCTGGACCTTCATAAGCTCGTCTGTCTGCGCTGTGAGGCGCTCTTCAAGGAGCGCCACATACGGGCGGATGTCCAAGCGGCGCGACTGCACGAAGAACTGCACCGAGAAGTCGAGCGAGTTAAGGAAGTTCTGGAACTGCGCGAGGATGGCCTGCTGTTCGTCCTGCGACTTCAAGGCGAAGTTGATACTTGAGGCGAGCATGACGCCCACCAGCGTGTCATCCTTGAGGACGATGACACCGCCGCGCACCTCTTTAATGGGAACGAAATCCTGTGCGGCTCTGGTCTTTTCTGTCTTCTTTTCGGCCATGCACTACTTCTGGTTTCTGTCCGAGTAGATGGACTCCTTGATGTCCAAACTCCACGCCAGGTCCTTAAGGCGCGAGGCGGTCGCGGCCGGCACATACTTCGCCGGGTCCTCTTTTTCTTTGGCGGATTTCTGCTCGACCGGTCCTGGTTTAGCGGTGCGCGCCTTGTCCCAGATATAGAGGCGGTTGCGCATGCGATACTCAAGCGCCGCCTGCAAAACCTCGATAAACGGCCGGTCGTTCACCTTGTAGAAAGCGAGCCCCGCGCCGAGGAGCGCCACCGGTCCGCCGAGGATGACGGCGGCCCAGAGCGGGATAAGAATGGCGAGCGCAACGAAGAACCCCACGCCGCCGGCGAGATACACGAACTGCGTAACCGTCAACGGACCGAATATCTTGTCTTCAACTTCAATAAACTGCGGCACTTGGAAGCGCATACGCTAGACGCTAGGCGCTAGGAAACTAGGCACTAGCTCTCCCAATCATAACATTCAACATGCGCATCACTTCTTCCAATAACGACTCGACCGCGCCGTAATCGAGCTAAGTTGTTTCTGGCAATCGTTTTGCGATTTCTATTTGGGTCTCTAATTCCCCACCGGAACCAAAGGTGATTCGCAGAAAGCGGGTGAATTTCTTGTTAGAGCTCCGCAACTTCCCATCGGCTATGTTTGACGGAATCGAAACCGCCGCATGCCGCATTTGTGAAACCAAACTGAAGCGTTCACTATCGGGGAATTTTTCAGTCAACACATATACTGCTGTGCTTAGTTCGGATAGACCGTTGCCACACGATTAGATTCTTGTAGTTCTCCATGGCTAGCCACTAGTAGCCCATCTCCCAGCTCCCTATTCTAGTGGTTCTCTATACGGGTCAACGCCTGAGCGGTACGGCGCGCCCTGCAACGGCGATTTCTTTTCCGCGTCGTCGTCGAACGCATCAACCGACACCTGCTCGGGTTTCTCGTTTGTCTTTTTCTCAAGCGCCGCGGCAGGAGCGGGCGGAACCGCCGCGGGCTCTTCCGACGGCCTTGTTTTTTCTGGCGTAACCGGCGCGCTTGGGGGTGCGGCTGGAACAATTGGCGGCTCTTGTGGCGGCTCTTGTGGTGTGGGTTTCGGCACCGGAGTAGCGGGAGTGCCCGACGGCGCAGGCGGTGCGGCAGAAGAAGGCGCGGTATCTTTCCCCGCGAGCTTTTGCCTGAAGACCTTGAAAATCTTTTCGTTCACGTCTTTCAAAACTGCGTCGTATTTGTCGCTATTTTGTTCGAGCGCTTCGCGAAGGAGTTCCGGGAACTCTGAAGCAGAACGCAACTCAAAGAAAACGGATACTAAAGCGTCAGTCAGTTTGTCAGCTTCATCAAAATGCAATTTATGTGCTTCCCGAATCTGCTCGAAAACTTCATTTAATTCATTAGAAGTAATGTACGACTGCACCTGTGTCGGACCGCGGTTATACGCCTCTTGAATGTCTTGTTTCGTTGGGATTGTTATCATACCTATCTATTGCGCTTAATCCTTTTATTAAGGCCTTGGCGGGCGGTCTTCGGGGCGAGCAACGAGCGGCGAATCTTCATCACCACCCTCATCTTCATCACCACCCTCATCTTCATCCGTGCCGGACTCTGTTCTCGCATCTTCTACCATGTTCCCACGAACGGGACGCCCGTATCGGCCTGGGCCTGAAAGGAAGCGCTTCCTGACGCTCCGCGGTGCGGCACGAACGACCTGTTGATATTGATCAAAAGTATAATTCTCTGTATCTCGTCCAACGTCAACAAGGTCTTGTACGGTGATTAATTTTTTTATATTCGGGCTCAGGAGTATGTCCATCGGAAGTTTCGCAAGTGAAACACCCATGCGCCTCAACTCGCCGACGAATTGCTCAGCGCTTCGTCTGTCCCGCACTGCATGCCGTGCACGCTGGTTGAACTCGCGGTTATCGCGAAGCGCTTCACGCGAATCGGCCGCCCTCACTTCATTCGCAAGACGCTTTACGTCGCCCTTGGTCGCGGCTCCAGAGCCACTTCCCGCACCGCCCACACGCTTTTGTTTGTGGGAGATTCTTCCCGCACCGCGCGCGCCTTTCTTTATCTCATCAAGCATTTCTTCGGGAAGCGCGTCTTTAACCACTTCACGCTGTTTCGCGTTCATACCATTCCAGCGCCGGGCACGCTCCTTCTTCGACATGGTTTCAAACTCACCCTTCAAGTCACTGCGGCCATCCCTAGATGTTTTGGGGTCGTCGCTTTCAGCCCGACTGATTGCATCGTTGACGCGATTCGTCCTCCTTTCCTCCGCAGAGAGCGGTGCCACACCGAACAGGTGCTGTACGCCACGCACTGTTGCGCGCGTTCCGACAACCACACCTCCACCAATCTCACCCGGCGCTTCACGCACCACCTGTCGAGCGCCCCTAAAGAGCAGGTTTCGCGGGTAGAGCTGTCGCGCCACGAACTTTCTGATTGGCACCCCTGCCTCAAAGAGCGCGCCCGGCGATGGCGGCGTGAAATCCTTCTGCTGGGCTATGTTGGTCGCGATTTTCAAGGACAGGAACAGCAGTATCCACGAGATGCCGTATACCATGACCAAGTTCAGGTTTGTGTACCATGTCAATAGGTCGTCGGGGCTCGATATGATGCCGGAGAGCACTCCGCGGCCGCCCTGGACGGATTCGAGAAAGCCGACCTCCATGATTTTGAACGCAATTCCCACCATCACGAGGAAAGCGATGGGAAAGAGCGCTTGTGCAATCAAAGTGTCCCACCATGCCTTGCCCCACTTCACGAGCTTGGGAATGTTGACGAAGTAAAGCATGCCGATAGGAGAGAGGATGAGGAGGATGAGGATGATAACAAACCGTATGAGAAGGAACACTGCCGCCGCCGCGAAGATGCCGGCGGTGAGCGAGAACATCGTGACGCCGAAGAACGCCAGAATGTACGGAAGGTATTGGTTTTCTGCGAACCGCCCACCGGGCGCGAAGTCGCTCGTTGATATGTCGTAAAGCGAAGTCAGGCGGGTAACCGCCATGAAGCGCTCTGATACGGGCGCTGACGCGCCGGAGGCACCGAAGTCGAGCGACAGAATGTTATTCGGATTCAATCTTCCAAGTTCCAAACTCTCGCCTGTGTATATCGCCTCTTCATATATCTTCGTCGAGACGAAGTTTGACGCGTCAACGATAACTCCGGCGAAGAAGTAACTGAAATTAATGAGAAGCGCCGCGATGATGATGCGCACAATCAATTTCCCCACCTGCCCTTCGTTGATGCGAAGGATAAGGGCGATTGCGGCGTATACGAGGGCGCCTATGAAGACCAGGTTGATGAGGTCGCGGATAACGGTCCAGCCGATCTTGATGCCGTTTGCGAGCGGTGAGCCCCTGCCGAGCAGTTCGCCCATGTAGGTAACTGACAAGAGGAGTGTGTAGTCGAAAAGCGTACCGACAAACCCGAGGAACCAGCCGGCAATGTGAAGGCCGAATGTCATGAACGTGATGGAGCAGGCGCGGATTACCCCCGGCTGGCCATCGCTTCCTCGGACCGAATTGATAACATCACCGAGGTTGAGCTCTTGGAAACATCCGCCGATTCCGCCGACGATTGCGAAGAGGAGAACAACGGCAGAAATCGATGTTACGACCGTCCCGACACTCATCTTCGGTGATTTGTTGCCCGTGTCTTGCTGTTCTTCCGCCATATGTTTTTACCGAGCCGTGCCTTGGCACTGTGCCAGAAGGTCGGGGTTGTTCTGCACCGCGGCAAGCGCCGCAGCGTCGTTCTCGAGCGCCGTCGTGTCCACCACAGTGTGGACGGTTTGTGCGGCAAGGGCGGCGCGATACGCGTCGTCCGCCGCGTTCGTGCTCTCGACCGAGAGAGCACGCGCCGCCTGGTCGCGGACGCTCTCAAGCACCTCGACCGCCGCGCGCGACGCGTCAAGCTCGCTTTCTATGAATGCACTTCGCTCTGCAATGGTTCCACTGGCATTCAGTTTGCCGGCAGTGTCAAGAAAACAGCTATACACTGCGTCGTCAGCGAGGTTGAGCGCGGAGAGGTTCGCCTTGAGCGCCGCTTGGTACGCCTCTTCCTGGTCGAGCGAACGCTCCACCTGGAAGAGGAGTGCATCCTTGGCGCTCGTGACGGTCGAGCGGTTTGTCTCGCCTGCGAGCGACTCGACGTACGAACCCTGTACCAGCCGCCCGCTTGCGTCCACGTACGTACGTGCGGATGCGCTGGAGCGGCTCGAGAGTCCGCGCACGCCGTCGATTGAGGTGAGCGCTTGTTGCGCGAGCTGGGCGATTAGTGCGTTCACAATCTCGTTTATCTCGTCGGCGAGCTGAAGTTGTTCAAAACCGGAACCCAGGACCCGTGAAAGCTGGTCGTTTATCTGCGCACCTGGGGTTACGATCTCGTACACGGCGCACCGCTCTTCAGTTGTCGCCACACCCGAAATATGCGGACTTACCGGCACCTGTTCGTACTGCACACAGTTCCGCTTTGAGAAGAAGCCCTCGCCGAACCGGAGGTACTGCGTTTCCTCGTACTGGCGGCTGGCGATGCGCGCCCGAAGCTCGCCCGCCGCCAGAGTATACGCGCCGTACGGCGTGTTCTGGATGTCGGTGTGGAGCCGGAACCACGCGGGCCAGCCGCCTTGCGAGAAGTCGCCGGAGAGGAACCCGTCGATATTGTCCGTTACGTCCCCCAAGGTGCAAATGGAGCGTGTGTGGAACGGCTGTTGTTGGACGGCAAGTGCAAGCCGGACATCAAGCTGGAACGGACTGCAGATGAATCCGAGCGCCGGGTCGTTATAGATAAAGTCGAGCCGCGTCTCATCGGCGATTTCGCCAAGGAAGCGCGGTAAGTTCGTGACGAACGAAGGCCCGCCCTCGAAGCCGTTGTTTATCCAGTCAACGATTGAATGGGTCATGGCGGCAATGAGCCCTTGGGTCAGCGCGAACGCCACGCCGTCCAGTATCGTTTCCTTCGCTACGAGTTTCGCCGTACTCACCGCGACCACGCCGGTGTGTGCGGCGGTATCGGCGATCATGCCCTGCACCGGACCGACTTCAGCGACCGGCTGCGGTGTCACGCCAAAGAGCGCGTGCACGGTGTTTGGCGCACTGCCGAACAGCCCAATGCCGATGAGCAGGACGGTGAATATTCTTGTTACAAAAGCGTTTCTCATGGCGTTTGCTGCGGGGTAAGCGCATCAAAGTCTGCGTACGCGTCGCCGAACCTGTCTTCGGAGGCAACAAAAAGGTTCACTGCAAAGAGCATCTCGTACGGGTCGCGATACCCATTTCCCAGCGCCTCGACCGCGTACGCGGCGTCCACGAGCGCGTTCACGAGCGTGATATGGACGCTCGCGCGTGCCGCCGGCACAGTTATCGAAAGCAGCTCGTCCGCAATGCTGCGATAGATATCGGCGTTGTCGAGCAAGATGCCTGCGTACGAAAGGTCGCTCGTCTCGAGGAGCGTGTAGACGGTCTTGAGTTCGTATTCCGGCACGGCGTTTGCACGCGCAATCGCCCGGTCCACCTGCGCACGGTACGCGGCAATTGCCGATGCGCTGTCGTCAGGCGTGACGGTGAGGTCGGCAACACCGTAGTGCTTTGCCGTGCCGCCTTCCTCGGTGCGGCGCGCCACAATATCATCAACAGATTCCAAAATCGCCGTCTCATCGAGGGACCCGCCTTCTTTTAGTGCGAGGTATGCGGCGAACACCTCGCGGCCCAAGGCGTCGCTCGGCGCGAGAATGTTCGGCGCGACGTACGCTGGCGCGTTTTCCGCCGACGTGCTGGTGAACGCAGCAGCACCGGCATTCTGTGCCACCCATTCGCCATCCGGCACGCCGTCTCCGTCGGTGTCCGGACTGGACGGATCCAAACCAAGGAGCGTTTCCTTCCAATCCGGCACACCATCACCATCCGAGTCGGTCTCAGCGCTACGGCTTGTCGATGCGGCCGCCTCGGAAGAGAGCGCGACAACCTCCGACCGTGCATTTTCAGCCGATTCACGCTCGTCGGAAATGGTCATAAAAGCGACCGCGACTGCACCGAACGCAACCGCGCCGGATACCAAGAGAATCCCGAAAACATTTCGGTCAGGCATTGCTTTCAGTATAGCGTGCACAAAAGCCCCTACCCCCACATTCTGGATATGAGCTGTAGATTATGCCGCCTCGCGGGATTGCAATGATTCCGCGAGTGAAAACCATGTTTCAAGCGGCACGTCTTCGGCGCGGACATCGTCCGCAAGTCCGGTTTTTACGAACCCCCGCTCTACCGCGGCGCTTTCGAATCTGCCGGAACGTTTCAGGTTCCCTTTTAAGGTTTTCCGCTTTTGCCCGAAGCCGATGCGGATGAGCCCGAAAAAAGAATCTTCACTTACCGAGCTGAAGTGCCGGCGCGAAATATCTGAAATAGAAAGGATGGCCGAGTCGACTTTCGGAGGCGGATTAAAACTCCCGGCCTTTACCGTGCGGACGTAGCGCGGCATTCCGTACGCTTTTACAGAAAGCGACAGAAGCGATTCTTTTTTCGAGCGGACAATCCGTTCCGCGACCTCTCTCTGCACAAGAAGCGCGACTGCTTCCGGCTGTGGGCGCGCGGTAAGAAAGAGACGCAGCAGTTCGCCGGTAATGTAGTACGGGATGTTCGCGACGACTTTGTAAGTTGCAAGGGAAAAGGAAAAAGGAGAAAGAAGTTCGCGCGCGTCACCTTCGACAAGCGCGAGCGTTCCTGTTTCGATTTCGCGCGGGAACATCCCGCGAAGCGCCGCGAGCATCTCCTGGTCTTTCTCGACAGCAACCACCCGCACGCCTTTCAAAAGAAGTTCGCGCGTCAGCATGCCCGTGCCCGGTCCGATCTCGAGTACAGTATCTCCCTTTTGTGCGTCCGCAGCCACCGCCACCTGCCGGGCTACATCGCCGGATGTCAGAAGGTGTTGGCCAAGCTTCGGCGCCGCACGCCGCCTAAAGAATGATGGCATCCTCTGCATCGTACCCCTCCCCTTCGGGCATGGCGAGCACTTCGCACAATGAAGGGTCCATCTCGGTAATGAACGTGGACGGCACATTCACAATTCGCGTGCCGAAAATGCGACGCGTGAGCGCGTGCGTGAGGTACGCCCGCCTTTTCGCGCGGGTGAGCGCGACGTAAAAGAGGCGCCGTTCCTCCTCAGGGTCGTCGGCATCCATGCCATCTTTCTCGTGCGGAAAGAGCCCTTCTTCGAGGCCCGTAACGAACACATACCCAAACTCAAGGCCCTTAGCGGCGTGCACGGTCATAAGCTTCACACCGTCTTTCTTCGCGCGCTCCGCCGCGAGTTCGTCCTGGTCGCTCTGGAGCGCGGCCTCTTCCAGAAGCCGCGCCAGGCCTTCGGCGCTTTCAAACGCATCGTATTTTGTTGCCACGCTCACGAGTTCGCGCAGGTTCTCGAGCCGCTCCTCGTCCTCACCCTTCCCTTTTTCGTACATGGCCCTAAGCCCGCTTTTCTCAAGTGCGTATTTCACGAGCTCTGATGTCCGATACACAGGAATCTTTGCGCGGATGGCTTCGACGATGGCAAAGAACCCGTCCACCCTTTGTTTCTGTGCGGCGGAAAGCGCCGCGGTCTGCCCCGAAAGCACCTTCGCGAGCGTAACCTTCCCGATGCCGCGCGTGGGTATGTTCATGACGCGTGAGAGCGTGTTCGCGCTTTCGCCGTTTTGGGCGAGCGCGAGATACGCGAGCGCGTTTTTAACTTCATGCCGCTCGAAAAAGCGTGTGCCCAAGACCTGGTAGGGCACGCCTGCCGCAAGGAACGCCTCTTCGAGCGCGCGTGACTGAAAGTTCGCGCGGTACAGGACCGCGATGTCGTTGGGCGAGGCGCCGCGTTCGATAAGGCGCGCGCATTCGCCTGTAACCACGCGCGCCTCATCCGCCTCATCCGCCATACCGATGACGGCAATCGGCTCCCCGTCCTCGTTTTCGGTGTAGAGTTCCTTGTCGAGGCGGCGCGTGTTCTTCGCTATGGCGTCATTCGCCGCCTGGATGATGGTTTTGGTGGAGCGGTAGTTTTGGACCAAAGGCACCACAGCCGCACCAGGAAACTCACGCTCGAAGTTGAGGATATGTTCTATGGATGCACCGCGCCATGAGTAGATGTTCTGAAAATCGTCGCCCACGACGCACAAGTTCCCGTGGCGCG
This sequence comes from Minisyncoccia bacterium, assembly GCA_046756605.1. Taxonomy (GTDB): domain Bacteria; phylum Patescibacteriota; class Minisyncoccia; order Phycocordibacterales; family Phycocordibacteraceae; genus Phycocordibacter. The sequence goes on from JBHHWQ010000001.1 coordinate 21,658, forward strand.
CGGCGAGAAGGCGGATGAGCTCGTACTGCACGCGGTTCGTGTCTTGGTATTCGTCGACGTGGAGGTATTCCCACGCGCCCTGGAAATGTTTGCGCACGTCGGCATTCCTATCGAGAAGATGAAACGCCGCAAGCAGGATGTCATCGAAATCGAGCGCCTTCTCATTTTTTAAAAGCTTGTCATATTCCTCCCACACGTCCGCCACGGCCTCGTCTATATATGAAGAGGCGCGTTCTGCACGGAACCCCTCAACATCAAGCGCGTCGCCTTTCGCGCGGCTCATAATGGAAAGCACCCGGCGCGGCTCGAGCTCTTTCGGGTCGAAGCCGGCGTTCCTAATGGCTTCTTTCACAGCTTTTAGGGAGTCGCTCCGGTCGAAAATGTTAGGCCGCGCCGGAAGCGCGAGATGCCGGTGGAAAGCGCGGATGATGTGGAGTGAAAGGGCGTGAAAGGTGCCGATGAACGGCGTTCCGCGCGGCGAGTCGTACGGTGAAAGCGCTAGCTCAGTTTTGAGGAGTGCTCCCACACGCTCGCGCATTTCCCCAGCCGCTTTGTTGGTGAAGGTAACGGCGAGAATCTGCTCGGGTGCTGCGCCTTGGCGGATAAGCTCGGCAATCCGGTGCGTAACGACACGGGTCTTTCCGGCGCCCGCGCCCGCCAAAACCAAAAGCGCGCCTTCCTTGTGGAAGACGGCTTCTTTCTGCTGGGGGCTTAGGGAGTCGTGCATCCTTGGCCTACTATACCCCGCATCAGAGCGGAGACAAAAGGCGCGGCTAGAATCCCTGCACCGCGCGCTGTGCTTCCGTCACATTATATGCCGCGGTTATCAATGCGTCATTCAGCCGCACCATCGCTCCGTTTTGCATCGCGGGGCCGGAAAGACCGGCGTCATCGAGTACACGCTCATTGAACTTCAAACCTGCATCTTCGCCTAGATATCCTTCATTGATAACGATGGTAAGCTCACGCGCATCCTCTTTTGAAATAGCAACACCGCGCTCTTCCATCGCGCGCATGAGCGCATCGGCGCGTTCATCAACGGAAGTGTCGGGGTCTGCAAACGCTTCCGGAAGGCGCATATCGTCAACCATGCTCCACTCATCGCCAGACAGTCCCGCTTCACTTACCCACAGCGCATAGGTGCGTGCCGCAGAAACATCGGACGATTCCAGTACGTGCCGGCCGGCCTCGGGGTCATAGACGAATTCCTGCGGTGCACTCGGGAACAGCACTTCGCCCTCTGTCATGCCGAACGCGAGGCCGCCGGTACTTCGCGTGCCGTTGGTGCCGACGTACCCGTCAAAATATTTCTTGGCAACGCCATCGGTCATGTTGCCGACCAGGCGCTGGTTTTCGTTATACATTTCAAGGGGGAACATACGCTCAGTTGCAAGCTGCATCTCACCGCCGCGGATGCGGAATGGCAGACACTCGGCGTACCCCTCGCCATCAGCGACGACGAAGAAGCGGTATCGCTTCTGCAAAGCGTCTTGATAGTCCTCTGGAAATCCACTCACGTTTTCCGGATGTGAAAAGTACTCCTGCGCCTGTTCCACCGAGTCGAAAATCATAACGCTCTCGAATTGATTACACATACCCGGCGCCGCACACACCTCGACGGTCTGGATGCGCGGCCCCGTTACAGTTTCAGGTTGCGCCGGCGTTACCGTCTGTGCTTCGAGTTCACGCGCCTCAATAGCGGCCATCTCCTCCGCCTGGCACGGCACACAATCAACCGAATCTATCCACGCTCCGCTGAATTTCTCGACGACGCCGTCGCAGTCGCTCATCGCGAGCGTCTTCCCATCCGGGCCGACAATGGTGAACGTGCCGTTATCGTCGAGCACGAACTGCGTGCCAAGATGCAAAACCGCACTTTCGTCAGCCATATCAGGCCGGAGGAGATCGAATGATTGCGCCAGCCGTGCCGCCTCGCTGTCGATGGCGGCGCTGTCGCCGGACTTCTGGGCTTCGACCAGCCGGTAGAATGGGTGGCTCGGATCAAGTTCCGCGCCCGCCTCACTCGACACCAACTGGCGCGCCTGGTCCTTGAAGCCCTCGATGGCCCCCGCGTCGCAGTCGACGCCGAGCACCGTCGTTACTGTGTCCACCTTCTCAAATACGTCGCAATCAGCCGCTGTGTCGTCACCGACCGATTCTGTTTCAACACCACCCCCCGCCGAGGCACCGTCCGCTTCCATAACTGACGCATCAAAAAACCGGATAGTCGGGGTATTGTAGTGTTCGAGGAGCCGATTAGGAACGTCGCCATACTCAAAAAAGCGTTGAGCAAACTCTTCCGGAGAGAGCTCGAGCGCCCTGGCGACGGCGCCTGCGATTTCGAGTGATTCAGTCATGAAACGTGCGGTTACGCTATAACAAATACAGCTCTATGTCAAGGTTTTTCCGCTGTCCACCAGGCCAAGGAAACGCCGGTTGACTTCCTTTCCTGCCCGCGTATAGTGGGGCTATTCCCGAATGACGGATATGGTTGTTTATGGCTTTATAGAGCCATATTTCTGAGCCGCTGCACCGGAATCTCGCGCGAGAAAACAGTATAGAACCCAGCATTTATGACCCCGAGAGAAAGCGCATCAGGCGCGCGCTCCGGGTGATACAGAACAACCATTATCTCACCACCGCAGTACTCTCGGTGCTCTTTTTGGTAACCACTCTCGGTCCGCTTTCCGCGGGCGCCTTTTCGTTCGTGCGCCTTTTCGGGTCACTTTCGGCCGGAAGCGAGCCGGCGCCCGTGCTCCACTCGTCGAGCGGCACACCAGCGCTCAGGGCTGCGCTCAATGTCGACCCGAACCCCGCCAAGGGCGGCGGCGACATAGCAATCGTCGGGGGCGTAGCGCTTTCCGCCGAGAGCGGCCCATCAGGCACCTTGGCGGATATCGAGGTTGCGCGCCCCGGGGCCGACGAGATTTCTATATACGTTGTTCGCGAGGGCGACACCATATCCCAAATTGCCGAACTCTTCGGCGTTTCCACCAATACGGTTGTCTGGGCGAACGACCTGCGCGGCACGACCATCCACCCCGGGCAGACGCTCGCCATCCTTCCGGTCTCGGGCATCACGCATACGGTCGCGAAAGGCGATACACTCGCGTCCATTACGAAAAAGTATGAAGGCGACCTCGCGGAGGTCCTCGAATTCAACGGCCTTGTAGAGGGCGCGTCGCTTGCAGTGGGTGAAACCATAGTGGTTCCGTACGGCGTGGTGCCGCAGGCGGTCGGCACGATATCGACGACAGCGGTAGCGCGGGGCACGGGCGGGCCCTACCTCGAAGGATATTTCCTTCGCCCGGTCGTCGGCGGCTCAAAGACCCAGGGGCTTCACGGCTACAACGGCGTCGACATTGGCGCGCCGACAGGCACGACGGTTCTGGCTTCCGCTTCCGGCGAGGTCATTATTTCTCGTACCGGCGGATACAACGGCGGCTACGGCCAGTACATCGTCATTCGCCACCCAAACGGAACCCAAACCCTCTACGGGCATCTCTCGCAAAACTATGTTTTTGCGGGCGATTACGTGGTGCAGGGCCAGGTTATCGGCGCCGTGGGAAACACCGGCCGCTCCACGGGGCCGCACGTGCATTTCGAGGTGCGCGGCGCGGCGAATCCGTTTTAATATTCTCTAAATTTCGGCCGGTACTGCAGGGCTTCGAGTACGTGCGCCGTCTCGACCGTGTTGCTTTTTTCAAGGTCGGCGACCGTGCGGGCGAGCCGAATCACACGGTGGTACGAGCGTGGCGAGAGTTTGAGCGCCGTAGCCGACTGCTGGAGCGTCGCCAGCGCGTCCGGCGCAACAAGCGCCACTTTTTCGATGTTCCGACTCCCCAGTTCGCTGTTCGGAGCGCCCTGTCTTCTTTCAGCAATTTGGCGTGCGCCCTTAACTCGGCTACGCACGGCCGCAGAGGTGTCGCCGCCGCCCCTCGAGAGCTTTTCATGTTCCACCAGCGGCACGTCTATCCAGAGGTCAATGCGGTCTACAATAGCACCCGAAAGTTTCCGCTCGAAACGTTGAATCTCCCGCGGGTCGGCATGGTCTCCCGGCGGGTTCATAGCGGCGACGAGCATGATGTTCGCCGGGTACGTTTCGGTACCTGATGCGCGGCTGACGGTTATGGCGCGATTCTCCAATATCTCGCGCAGCGACTCGACCGTCCGCCGGTCGAATTCAGGGAATTCGTCCATGAAAAGGACGCCGCGGTGCGCGAGCGTTACTTCGCCAGGCTTCACCGTCGCACCACCGCCAACCAGAGCAACATAGGAGGAGGTGTGGTGTGGCGCACGCACGGGCGGCGCGGTAATGAGCGTCTCCTTTAGAGCGCCCGCGACGGAGTGTATCGCGGTTACCTCAAGCGCCTCATCTTCAGAGAGTTCCGGCAGGACACCCCCTAAGGCGGCAGCGAGCATGGTTTTCCCCGTGCCGGGCGGCCCCATCATGGCAATATTGTGCCGGCCTGCCGCCGCAATCTCGATACCGCGCTTGGCGGTCTCCTGCCCCGCGATGTCGGACATATCGACACCGCTCTCTCTGCGTCTCAGAATCTCCGGTTTCGGCGTCGCTTCAAGCATAAGGGTTCCCTTAAGGTGCGCGATGACGTCTGAGAGGGTTTGAGCACCGAAGACCGCCACGCCTTCGACCAGCGCCGCCTCTTCAGCGCTCTCTTCCGGCACGATGATGGTATGGAAACCGCGCTCGCGCGCCGCGAGCGCCGCCGGCAACACCCCGCGGACGCCTCGGAGCGCGCCGTCAAGGCCCAGCTCGCCGATGAAGAGCGTCCCTTCGGGGTCGAATGAAAATTCTTCTGCGGCGGCGAGGTACGAAAGCGCCATCGGCAGATCGAACACCGGTCCCTCTTTCCTAATGTCCGCCGGTGCGAGCGAGATGACCACCTTATGGTTTTTGCTCTTGGGCGAGGCGAACCCAGAATGTTTTATGGCTGACGATATCCGGTCGCGTGCCTCCTCAACTGCTTTACCGGGGAGCCCCACAACTGCAAACGCATACAGACCTCGTGAGAGGTCTGCTTCAAGGGTAACAATAGGCGCGTTTGGGAACTGCGGCTGAACGCTGTACACTCGCGCGAATGCCATCCAAAGAGTATACCGCATCGGTTTATACCCCACCGGAGCGCGGGTAGCATAGAAAATAAGACCAGGGCAAGCGCCCGGCCACTTCTTATTCTTCAGTGTCCGCGGTCGTATAGACGTCCTGCACGTCGTCCTGTTCCTCGAGCGCTTCAATGAGCTCGGCGAGCTTTTCGCCATCTTCGTTTGAGAGCTCGAGCGGGTGCTGGGGAACGTACCGGCCTTCGGTTTTTGTGAACGCCCACGCGGCGGAGCCGGGTGCTCCAAGCTCGTACCCGGCTTTCGAGAGAATGTGGCGGATTTCCGGTGCGGTGCGGTTGTTGTTGTCGGTTACGGCCGTGATAACGAGCGCCGCTCCGCCGGGGCCAAAGGCCTCAAACACCACCTCCTCGAGTGCCGCGCCCCCAGCGCCGCCTCCCTTCGAAACCGCCCGTTCGATGTTGTCTTTCGGCATCGAGTCCTTTTTTGCCCGCTCGATGGCTGCGGCAAGCCCTGGCGACGAAATGTCGCCGCCGGCCTTGCGCGACTCGACGGCAATTGCCGCCGCATGTTTTGAAAAAATCCTGCTTTTCTCGGCATCTGACGCCGCTTTTTTGTGTTTAATTTTCGACCACTTGTTGTGTCCGCTCATGACGTATAAATCGGCAGGTGCCGGCGCGCTATGACGCCGGCTCCTTTTTCATATGCGCGAGGCACATGCGCGCGGCGGGGTTCGCATTCAGGCGTTCGAGTTCGATGTCGTCGCCGGACTCTTCGCACACGCCGTACGTCCCCTTCTCTATTTTCGTGAGGGCGAGGTTCACGTTTGAAAGGCGTGCCTCAAGCTCGTTCATGGCCGCGTTGTTCTCGTGCAGGGCCTCGACGATGTCAGCATTTTCGTTGCGGTCGGCGTCGAATGTGTCGCCCGCGGGCTTTGCCGGCTCCCAGTCCGCCGGGTTGTCGGGGTTCCTACTGCCGAGCGATGAAAGCTCGCGCTTGAGAATGTCGCGCTCTTTCTCGAGCCGCGCCTTAAATTCCTGCACCTGTGTTTCCGTTAGTGCCATATACCGGGGAATTCTAACACAACCCTGCTGTTTGCAGATACTCACTGTCGCGCGCCGAGCCGGGTCAGGACTTCCCGCAGGGTGAATTCGTTTGTCGTGATGATGACCGTTGTCCGGGCGGGGTACGCGTAGAGGATGGGCCACGCAGTGCCGTCTGATGTGTGCGTGCTCTGGCGCACGTCGATGTTGCGGATAACGGCGTCCTCGAACGTAAGCGACGGCGCTCCGTTTGTAGCGCCGAGTGGCGCAAAGAAGGTACCAAGGTTCTTGCCGAGCGTCGTTTCATTTGCAAGGAGTGCGCCCAACGAGCGGTCGAACGCGCTCACTGTTATCAAAAGAAACGGCTGGCTTCGGTCGAACGCGTGTATCCCGACCATGATATCCTCCACCTCGCGCGCGAACGAAGCCGGCAGACCGAGTTGGAGCGCCGTTTCCAAAGGAGGCAATTCGACGCCATTCTCAAGCACCACCACGCGCGCGACCTCGCCGAGCGAAAGGTCGAGGCCCGCGCGGAGTGCCGCGAGCCGCTCATCCAGCAGCTCGTTTGGCGCAGGCGTAACGGTAACAGTACGGTTCGCGAACACGAGGCCTTGGCTTATGTCCGGCGGCTCATTCCGGCCGCCTAAGAAAAACATCGCGCCGGCCACGATACCGATGCCAAGCGCCACGAGCGTAAGCGCTCCGAATGCGAGAAACATCCGGCGCGAGCTCCCCGTCGATATGCCGTTTTTCGCCGCTCTCCGCGGACGTTTTTTCTCCGCTGTGATGATGGACGAGAGCGACTCGCCGCGCTCTTTGATGGCGCGGCTCATGTCCGCGGCGTAGGTGCGGATGCGCGGAAGCGCCGCATTTTCTGGTACGTTCGTACGCGCGTCTTCCGTTCCCGCCAGTGCTTCATGCGGCACCGAATCCGTTTCTTTTTCGGCCATTATTCTTATTGTATATCAACGATCTAGCGTTACGGCCTGTTTTTGCGGTTGCCGTTTCTGTTTGTTGGACGGGTCGGCGGCTTCAGCCCTTTGCGCGCGGCAAAATCCGGGTCGGCGGCTTTTATGGAAAGCGATACCCGCCCCTCTCCGTCAGAATCTTTTACTACCACTTTCACGGTCTCGCCGACCGTAAGCGCATCCTCCATTCGGTCAATCCTGAACGGGGCGACTTCCGAGATATGCACCAACCCTTCGATGCGCGAATTAAGCCGGACGAACGCGCCGAAATCGGCAAGCCGCGTTACCTTGCCTTCGACCGTCTCACCAGGCGTGAAAACGCGCGTCATGTCGCGGATTATTGTCTCGGCCGCCTCCGGCGTATCGGCACGTCCGGTGATGAACACGCGCCCGTCGTCTTCTATGGAAATACTGTCAACACCCGTGTCCTCTTGGATCTTCTTCACCGTTTTCCCCGAGCCGCCGATAACAAGTCCGATCATGTCGGGCGGTATGGAGAGTGTGATGATTTTCGGCGCGCGCGGATTCAGGTCCGCCCGCGGCGCGGCAATCGCCTGCTTCATCGTCTCTAAGATATGGAGCCGCGCCTTCTTGGCTGCCTGAAGTGCCTCGGCAAGTATGCTCGGCGGCACGCCTTCGACCTTCACGTCGAGCTGGATGGCGGTTACCCCTTTCTCGGTTCCCGCTACCTTGAAGTCCATGTCCCCGTGGTGGTCTTCCGGTCCCTGGATATCTGTGAGAACAGCGTACCGCTCAGGCGATTCGTACATGACGCCCATTGCGATGCCGGCCACCGGCGCGGCGATGGGCACGCCGCCGTCCATTAAGGCCAAACTCGACGCGCAGACAGAGCCCATCGAGGTCGAGCCGTTCGACGCGAGTGCCTCCGATACGATGCGGATGGTGTATGGGAACGCATCCTGTGGCGGGATGACGGGCACCAACGCTTTTTCAGCGAGTGCGCCGTGGCCGATCATCCGGCGATTGAAGCCGCCGATGCGCCCCGTCTCACCGACGGAGAATGGCGGGAAATTGTAATGGTGCATAAACCGTTTCTTCTCCTCGGCGCCTTCGATTGAGTCGATAATTTGCGAATCCTCCGGCCCGCCCAAGGTCAGCGCTGAAAAGATGTGGGTGCCGCCGCGATAGAAGATGCCGGAGCCGTGAAGAACCGGCGAGACGCCGCCGGCTTTTGCAAATAAGGGGCGCACCTCGTCGAGTGCGCGGCCGTCGACACGCTCGCCGGCGCGAATAGCCCGCTCGCGCATGAGCGCCTCCACCTGAGATTCGAAATATTCATCTGCCGCGCGCACGTGTTCCGGGTGCTCTTCCGCAACCGCGCCAAGGTATTCATCCTTCAAGGGCGCCGTGGCGCCCTTCCCTGGCCGCCCCGAAAACACGGCTTGTTCGAAACGACTCCCAAGTGCTTCAAAATACGCCACCACCGCCTCCGGCGTTTCCGGCTTCTCGAATAACTGCTTCTCTTTCGCGGCTGTTCCGATAATTTCTTTCTGGAACCGCTGAAGTTTTTCGAGCTCTGCCAAGCCGAACGCGAACGCCTGTGCGAGCGTCTCTTCGGATATTTCATTCGCTCCAACCTCTATCATTGTGACAGTGCCGTCTTTGCCGCAGAGCAGGAGATCGAGCTCTGTATCAGGTGCGTCGCGCTCGGCGTATGTTGGGTTCACGATGAATGCATCACTCCCGCGCTTCTTGCCGACGCGCACTGCACTCACCGGCCCCTCCCACGGGATGTCAGATGTTGAGAGCGCGAGCGAGGCGGCGTTTACCGCAAGCACGTCCGGGTCGTCTTCGTCTATGGAAAGGACCGTTACCACGACCTGCACGTCCTTGCGGAGCGCATGGTCGAACAGGGGGCGCACCGTGCGGTCGACGACGCGGGCCGACAAGACCGCGTCGTCCGACGGCCGCCCCTCTCTGCGGATGAACCGGCTTCCGAGGATCGCTCCCGCCGCATAGAATTTTTCTTCGTACTCGACCGATAGTGGAAAGTACCCCTTGTCGCTCTCGGCACTTCCCATGACCGCGGTTACGAGAACCGTCGTGTTGCCGTAGCGGACGATGACCGAGCCGTTCGCCTGCTCGGTGAGGTCCGTGAATGTTGCGGAAAAGGTTTTGCCGCCTATATTGGTCTTAAAAGTTTCTTCCCGCATCGCGCGCATTTCTATTCGTCAGGGGTGTCTGAGCCGACCACGTGCGGCGAACCTTCATTTTTGCCGTCTCCGCCCTCGACCTCAGGGTGGCTCCCCGTGTTCGGGATGTCGGCTGGTTGAGTGGTTGAAGCAAGGAACCTGTTCGGCGTGAGCAAGAATTTCCGCGGTGTCTCGCCCATGTCGGTAAACTCATCCGCGACCTCCCGCAGTCGCCCCGACGAGGACTTGCCGAACGAGATGACCTCGACCTGGACCCCGTGGGTCTTAAGGTACTCCACCAACGGAACGAAGTCGCCGTCGCCGGTCGCTAAAACCACTGCGTCGAGCCGGCTCGAGAGCTTGATGGCGTCGACCGCCATACCGACATCCCAATCGGCCTTTTTTGCGCCGCCGTAGAACACCTGGAGCTCCTTGGTTTTGGTTTCAATGCCCATCTTGGTCAAGGCGTCGAAAAACGCCCGCTCTTCCCCGCTCTCGGTGGTTACCACGTAGGCGACGGCGCGGATGAGCTGGCGGCCGGCGACCGCTTCCTTCAAGACATTGCCGAAATGCACCCGCGCGTGGTACAGGTTTTTCGCGCTGTGGTACAGGTTCTGGGTGTCGATAAAGACCGCGACGCGCTGGTCTCTGTGTTTTATGATTGCCATTTAAGAATTTCTTATGAGCAGGGCGAATTGGAAATTCTTAAACCCCGCCCCATTTTTGCTTATAAAAATCCTTCGCAACGCGCGTGCGTGAAGAGCACACCCCTCGCTGAGCGAAGTGCGTTGCTATAGAAATGTGAATGAACACATCACACTCCCTACCCAGATTGCTCTCGCAAAAAATGGGGCAGGGTAAGCTCAGTATACCAGACCCAACTACTTCTTCAGTCCCAAACTTTTCACTAGCTTGTTGTACGCGCGCTTGTTGTTCTTCTCGAGGTACTTAAGGTGTGCGCGTCGGTCCGCGACCATTTGTAAAAGCCCGCGCCGCGAGTGCTTGTCTTTCGCGTTCTTCTTTAAGTGGATGGCGAGCTCGTTGATTTTTTTGGTCAAAAGGGCGACCTGAACCTCCGCTGAACCGGTATCCTTGTCGTGCTTCTGGACCGCCTTGGTCACCCGTGCTTTCTGTGTTTTGGTAAGCATGAGATGCCACTCTACCATAAATACTCTTTGTTTGCAACACATTCTCTTGAATTCACCTCTGATATGCAAAAGACAAAGACAGCAAAGCACCGCCAAACCCCATAAAAACCCGACATCGGATGTCGGGTTTTTATGGGGTTTGGCCTGGTATTATAAATATTGTGCGAAGCTAATGTATGGCAAATGTGCAAGATTTAAAGCGCGATTTTCTCGAATATATTGAGATTTCAAAAGGTCGAGCGGTAAAAACGATCGAAAATTATGATCGCTACCTCACCCGATTTCTTGAGTTTTCAAAAGCAAAATCACCAAAAGACATTACAGACCGTACCGTCCAGGAGTTCCGGCTGTGGCTGAACCGCCAAAGCGCGCCCGGCGGGGGCACTCTGAAGAGGCGAACCCAGAACTACTACCTCATCGCGCTCCGCGCTTTCCTGAAGTATCTCCAGCGAAGCGGCATCGAGACCCTGCCGCCGGAGCGCATCGAGCTCGCGAAGGTTCCCGACCGCTCGCTCGACCTCATCTCCTCAGCGGAGCTCGGGCGCCTCATGGACGCCCCGGCGGAAGCCCTGAAGAAGGCCGAAAGTGATGCTGAAGTATTGAAGCTCATGCGCGACCAGGCGATTCTTGAGCTTCTATTTTCTACAGGCCTCCGGGTTTCAGAGCTTGTTGCTTTGGACAGCGACCTCGACCTCTCGCGCGATGAGTTGCCGGTCCGCGGCAAGGGCGACAAGGTGCGCGTGGTGTTCCTGTCGGAGCGCGCGAAAACAGCGGTGTGCGCCTATCTCAAAGCGCGGCGTGACATGGAAGCGCCGCTTTTCGTGGATTACGGCCGCGGCCGAAAGGAGCCGCGCCGCCTTTCCGCTCGTTCGGTCGAGCTTTTGGTGAAGCGCTACGCGGCACTTGCCGGCATTACGAAGAAGGTTACTCCTCACGTAATTCGACACAGCTTCGCCACCGACCTTTTGGAAAACGGCGCGGACCTTAGAAGTGTTCAGGCGCTTCTCGGGCACGCGAACATCGCCACCACCCAGGTATACACACACGTTACCGACAAGCACCTTCGCGACGTGCACAAATCCTTTCACGGAAAGAAACGCCGATAATCTCCTCATTCACCAATAAACGAAGTCCGACTTCGTTTATTTTCCCAAATACCCAAGGTTCGGACCTCGGGTATTTGGAGGAGAAGAAATCCATGAGTGGAGTGGTATTCTAAACTTCATGAAACTGGTTTCGTGGAATGTAAACGGCATACGCGCAGTTATCAAAAAAGACGCCCTCATGCCGATGGTAAAAGCATTGAAGCCCGACATCATCTGTCTTCAGGAAACCAAAGCGCAAAAAGGCCAGGCAGAAATCGACCTTCCAGAATATGAAGAGTACTGGAACTCGGCTGAGAAGAGGGGCTACTCGGGGACGGCAATCTTTACGAAACTGAAACCACAGACGGTCCTGCTCGATTTTCCACCTGATATAACGAAGCGCTACGAGCTCAAAGACGGGTACGGCGACTTGACGACCGAGGGGCGCGTTATCACGCTTGAATTCGATGAGTACTACGTCGTTACCGTTTACACCCCTAATTCGAAGGGCGACCTCTCGCGCCTTCAGATGCGCCACAAGCACTGGGACCCGGCGTTCCTCGCATACATGAAGCGGCTGAAGAAGAAAAAGCCCGTGGTTTTCTGCGGCGACCTTAATGTCGCCCGCACGGAAGACGACCTTGCGCGGCCGAAGGAGAACGAGGGCGAACACGGTTTCACGAAAGAGGAGCGCGAGGGGGCGAACAAAATAGTACAGGCAGGTTTCACAGACACGTTCCGGATGTTCACACAGGGAAACGGCCACTACACGTGGTGGAGCCCCTTCAGGAAGGCGCGCGAGCGCAACATCGGCTGGCGCATCGACTACGTGTTCGTTTCAGAGGTGCTCGAGAAACGCGTCAAAAAGGCCAAAATTCATGCCGATATCATAGGAAGCGACCACTGCCCGGTTTCGATTGAATTAGGAAGCTAGGCAACTAGGATGCTGCCGGATGTTATTAAATTTGTTTTTTTACTAGAATCCTAGGGCCTCGATGCATAGCCCATAATCTAAAGGACACATGTGGATAATGTCCTTTACGCCTATAAAAGACATGTATGATTGTAAAGGACAGTTCTTTCATCGACAGGGTTTCGCCGAGCTATACGTGCTCTCAAACCTATTGAATGATACTGGCGGCGTCATAGATTAGCTCCCTGTCCTAAAGAAAACACCCCTCGGGATCCGAGGGGTGTTTTTTGTCCTTTATTTGTCCTTTTTCCGCAAACTCTTCGGAAGCGGTGGTTGCTCAAGTTTTTCAATCGCGCCCATGAGCCCACGCATAAGAGCATAGAACACTATAAGTCCAAAGAAACTAACTTCGGTCAACTGGAGCCATTCTGGCTGTGCGGCAAACCCTTCTACTGACCTTGCGAGATTTTCTGGTGCATTCATGCGATATGTTCAGCGATTTTTATATCTTGTCGCGGCTATTATAGTACGCAACAAACTTTTGTCAATTTACGTGGTGCTTCTCGCGGATGGCCTTAATGGCCTCCGTTTCTTCCTTTTCAAGCGCCAGCTTCCCTGCCTCACCAAGCTCTTTTAGTTTTGCATCCGGCAACCCACCAAGCTCACGCGCCCGCGATTCCATATACGCTTCGGTATTTTTTGAGGTGTCGTCAAGCACCTCTTCCAAAAGCGCGTGGAGTATCCAGCCGATGCGCGGTCCGCGCGTTATACCAAGCTTCTCTTGAAGTACGTCGCCGTCGATTTTGAGCATCTTCACACTTGTTGGGTCGCGAAGCGCCTCCTCCACATAAGATATGTATTTACGCAAGCGAAACGGTTGCTCTTTTGGTCTTCCCGTGCCGATACGGTCGCACACTCTGAGGTTTAAAAGATCCCAAATATTCTCCTCCCCCACGTTCCGTATGGTGCGCCGCACGGCTGAGAGCGTTACCTGATCCGGGTCTGAAAAGAACATATGCCACCTGACCAGCGCCACCACCTTCTCGCTGAATTCTTTCGGGAAACGCAAATCAGCCAGGATTTTCTTCGCCACACGCGCACCCACCACATCGTGGCCGTGGAACGTCCAGTCCTTTTTCTCGTTGCTGAAACGACGGGTTTCGGGTTTTGAGATGTCATGCAAAAGGCCAGCCACGCGGATTAGCAAACTCCACTCTTTGTCTGCACCGTGCTGCATGGCGCGCAGGTTGTGCTCAAATACATCGAAACTGTGCGCCTGGTTCTGCTCTACGCCGATTCCCCGCTCCAAGTCCGGCATGATGTATTGCAAGAGACCCAGGCGCTGCGCCATAAAAAGCGCTTGCATCGGGGTTTTCGTCTCCACCGTGCGGATAAACTCGTCGCGGATGCGCTCTTTGGAAATACGGCCCAGATTATCGGCATTTTCCTGTATTGCCGCGGCCGTTTCCGTCTCTATCGCAAAATTAAGCTCCGCCGCAAGCCGCACTGCCCGCATCATGCGGAGCGCGTCTTCGGCAAAGCGCTCGCGTGCGTCCCCCACCGCGCGGAGTATTTTTTTCTTCAAATCTTCCTGTCCGCTGTGCTCATCAATAAGGGATTCGTCTGCTACCCGGTACGCCAGCGCGTTCACCGTGAAATCCCTTCGCTCCAGATCCTCGGAGAGCGTTTGAGCCCAGGTTACTTCGTCCGGCCGTCTGGCGTCTGAATACTTCCCCTCTTTTCTGTACGGCGTTACCTCAATGATTTCCGTCGCCGGAGTACCGGAGTCGGTTTTCACCCCAACCGTTCCGAATTCGTTCTCATAGAACGAATTCGGGAACACTTTCTGGATTTCCTCAGGCGTGGCGTTTGTCGTGAAGTCCCAGTCTTTGGGAACTTTGCCAAGCATGAGGTCACGAACACACCCCCCTACCAGGTATGCCTCAAACCCCGCCTTCTCGAGCGCCTCGGAAACCGCTACGACCTCTTTCGGAATGCCCTTTATATTGATAATCACACCTCCATTGTGCCACAGTTCCATTTTCGTATTCTGTAGCGTACTATTCTACTGTCGCACCCGTGGTGAAATGGATATCACACCTGGCTTCGGACCAGGCGTTCTGGGTTCGAGTCCTGGCGGGTGCACAATTTCTTGGAATGAGTCGCCTTCGGCGGCTTTTTCTTTTACTTCAGGAATGAAAGACCAAGA
>JBHHWQ010000002.1:0-29102 GCA_046756605.1 Minisyncoccia bacterium
TCAAGGTAATCAAACCTTCCTTTGTTTTCTTGTCTCTCCCTACCCCAGTAGCGGGAAGCGGAATATAATCTTTGCACTATAACGGAACCTATAATGAGGAAGGCAAACGCGAGCGCAAGATTTTCTGGACTAAGTGTATCAATATACTCGCCGGGGCTTATTGCCACTCCAGTATCAGGATCTCCCGTCAGTGCGCGCTGCATTTGAGCCAATCGAACATCTGTTTCCGATGTCGGTAGGTCGAGTGTTTTAACTATAGTCCAACCGCCATATCCGAGGAGCGCTGCCGCAGAAGCGAGGAACGTACCCTCCAAGACCCTACGCCCCAGCTGGCCGCGGTCATGCCATTTTTTATTATTAGCTTCGATTTCACGCCACGTTCTTCGTGGTTTTTCTCTACTCATAGAGCTTATTGTGGCAGTTTTAATACCACTTGTCAAGTGTCTGCAAGGAGTGGCGTGAAGTTACGTTTCTATCGGCGTTTTTTACCGACCTTGCGGCGAGAAACGATGTGGACGTTCGAGTACTTCTTCGGCCGGCGGGTCTTTTGTCCCTTACCGGCGGGCTTGCCCCACTTGGTACGCTGACGTCTGTGGCCGCGGCCCTGGCGGCCTTCGCCGCCACCGTGCGGGTGGTCTACTGGGTTCATCGCGGAACCGCGCACCGTCGGGCGAATACCCATGTGGCGCGAACGGCCGGCTTTACCGAGGTTGCGGAGCCGGTGCTCGGGATTTGACACCTCGCCCACCGATGCCCATGCACCAGCCGGCACTTTGCGGATTTCGGATGATGGCATCTTGAGCTGTGCGGAGCCGCCGTCAATCGCTACGAGTTCCGCATAGATACCGGCCGAGCGGGCGA
This sequence comes from Minisyncoccia bacterium, assembly GCA_046756605.1. Taxonomy (GTDB): domain Bacteria; phylum Patescibacteriota; class Minisyncoccia; order Phycocordibacterales; family Phycocordibacteraceae; genus Phycocordibacter. The sequence continues at coordinate 862 of JBHHWQ010000002.1, forward strand.
TCTTGGCGCCGCCTTTCTCTTTAAGCTCCACGTTGTAGACGAATGTGCCGACGGGGATGTTGGAAAGTGGCAGGCGGTTGCCGGGTGAGAGTGGCGCGTTTTCAGCGGTCAGGAGCGTGTCGCCGACCTTGACGGCCTGCGGTGCCAAAATGTAGCGGCGCTCTCCGTCTCGGTACACCACGCGCGCGATGAAGCCGGAACGGTGTGGGTCGTACTCAAGTGCCTCCACGCGGCCGGGAATGCCGAGCTTGTCTATGAAACGGAAATCAACCGCGCGGAGTTTTTTCTTATTGCCGCCGCCCTGGTGCCGCACGGTGATGCGGCCAGCGCTGTTGCGGCCAGCGCGTTTCTTTGCGCCTTTCACGAGGGACTTCAGGGGCTTGTCGGCGGTCAAGGTCTTGCGATAGCGAAGAGTCCGTGTGCCGCGAACGCCCGCGGAGGTCGGTTTATGTTTCTTCGTGCTGGTAGTACCGGTTGCCATATATTTTTAACTTGAAAACTCTATGCGGTCGCCCTCCTTGAGGTACACGTACGCTTTCGTGGAGCCGCTCCGCTGTCCGTAGCCGCGGCGCGTGCGCAGGCGCACTTTTTTGCCCGGGGTCTTCGTGATGTTTACCTTAGTCGGCTTCACACGATACACGTCGCGTACGGCGCGTGCAACATCCGCCTTGGTTGCGCCCTTACTGATATCGAATGTGTAGACGTTCCTGGCCGTGGCCTGCGCCGCCTTTTCGGTGATGTGCGGCCTAAGAAGCACGCCGGACGCACTCCTCTTTACACTGTCTTTGGTAGCACCTTTCTTTGGTGCCGTTTTCTTTGCCGCGTCCTTCGCAGGTTTCGCTACGGCTCCCTTCCCTTCTTTTTTGTTTTTGTTTCCGAAAATAGCCATACGTTACTTCTCCATACGCTTGCCGAGTGCCTCGAACGTCGCCTCCGGGTTCGCAATCACCAGGAGCCGGTATGAAAGGACATCCACCGGATTCAGGTTCCGCGACTCCTCGACAAACACGTTCCCCATGTTACTGAAACTTTTCTTCACCGCGGCATTCGCCTCCCCGAGCGCGACGAGTGCGGCGTTGTTCCGGCGCGTCGAGAGCGCCTCGAACCCTTTTACTTTTGAAAGTCCTGCCAAGAGCGCCTTCGCCTCCTTGGTCTTGGGTTCCGCAAACGTGAGCGTATCGACGAGCATGACGCTACCATCTCGCGCTTTTTCGGAAAGTGCGAGCGCAAGCGCTTTCGCGCGCATCTTCTTGTTAAGTTTCTTTGAATAGTCCTTATTTTTCAATGGGCCATGGGTCACGCCGCCGCCCTTCCAGATGGGCGAACGACGCGAGCCGTGCCGCGCACGGCCGGTCCCTTTCTGTTTCCAGGGCTTGCGTCCGCCGCCGCGCACGGCACTGCGATCCTTGGCGTGGGCGATCGGCGTGCGGGCGTTCGCCTCCATAGCGGTTACCGCTTGGTAGAGAAGCGCGTCGTTGCGGCCCGCGGCAAACAGGTTCTCCGGAAGCGTGAGCGTGCGCACTTCCTTGCCGGAAGCGTCATAGACCGGCAACGTCAGTGCGCCGGAGGAGGCAACGGCTTTCTTTGCCGCCGGCTTCGCCGTTTTTTTGGACGCGGCTTTTTTGGCAGGCGTCTTTTTTACGGCCGGTTTCTTCGTAGTTGTTTTCTTTGCGGTTGCCATATGCTATTTCGAAATCACCTCGACCGATGCGCCGCGGCGGCCTGGAACCGCGCCGCGGATGTACAGTTCCCCGCGTTCGGCGTCGACCTTTACGACCTTAAGGTTTTTGACCGTAACCCGCTCTCCGCCCATGCGGCCGCCCATGCGCATACCCTTTACCACGCGACCGCCGGCGCGGCCTGGCCCGCCGCCGATTGAGCCGGGCGAACGCTCGGTGTGCTTCTGGCCGTGCGTCCTCGGGCCACCGTGGAATCCGTGGCGCTTCACCACGCCCTGGAAGCCCTTGCCTTTGGACGTTGCCGAAACCTGCACTGTGTCGCCCTCGGCGAATGCAGAGACGTCTACAGTAGCGCCTTTCTCCATATCCTTCGCACCATCAAAACGGAATTCCTTGAAACCGGAGAACAGGCCTTTCGGGCGTTGGGCTTTGGCGACATTCTTTTCAGCGCGCGTACCAAAACCAACCTGCACGGCCTCGTAGCCATCCGTCTCCGCATTCTTTACCTGGGTGACGGTAACCTTGGGTGCGACGATAACCGTGACGGGATGCACCCGTCCTTCGGCATCAAATACTTGGCTCATGCCCTTCTTTACTCCGACGATGAATTTCATGCACGTGTGATGAAAGAAAAAACGCGCGAATGGCTTCCCATTCGCGCGTTAGGCGAGGAGAGCCATTGGTCTACTTTGAGCCCATCGAAAGGTCCAAAGCAGACGTAGCGTTATGGGGAAACTATACAGGAAGCGTTTAAAAAAATCAAGCAAGAGATTTTGCTCGTCGTCGCACCTTTAGATACCGCAAGAGCGCCATAATGGGTTGAGTGTTAGAGCTTCCTGAGACATCTCCAGAAAGTATACCCATTTGGTGAAAAAAGAAAAACCACCCCAATCGAGGTGGTTTTGGTTTCAGAGAGTAGTCAGCTACTCCTGGGCTTCAACCTGAGGACTGTCGAGCTCAGCACTAATCCCGAGGAGAAGGAGGGTTAGCATACCCGCTATAAAGCTACCGACGCCCATGTACACGAGTTTGTCTCTTTCCCAATCAAATAATGCCATACATCCGTTTTATCAATTAAGTTCTAATTCTTGAACAGATCGTCAATCGTCAGCGGCAGATCAGCACCGGTCGCTACTTCCATCCCCCACAGTAACACTTGAGAAACTGGCAAGCCGATAAGTGCACCGATACCCATTAACTGCCAGCGTGGCATATGTGCCAATCTTCTTTCGCACTGCACGTCTAAGCTAGACATATTTTACTTCCATATTTTGTTGTCTAAAACCGACCGTCGTCAATGGTATCACTATTCTCTCTCTCTGTCAAACATTAAAACCGCCCTCTCGGGCGGTTTTGCGGAGCCATGCCTGCCGTGGTCTGGTTGGGGCACAGCTTTAAGTCATCGTTTTGACGTCAATAGAGACACCGGACGGCAAAGATAAGTTTGTCAGCGCGTCCACCACCTTTGGCGCCGGATTCACGATGTCTAGGATACGTTTGTGCGTGCGCATCTCGAACTGTTCACGCGCGTCCTTGTGAACGAAAGTCGAGCGGTTCACCGTGAATTTCTTGATGTCGGTCGGCAGTGGAATGGGACCCACCACGGTAGCCTCAAGCCGGAGCGCGGTGTCAATAATCTGCTTCACCGACTGGTCGACCAGTTTGTGGTCGTACCCGCGCACCTTGATGCGAAGCTTCAGCGATGCCGGCTCCGCCGCTTTCTTCGCGCGCGTTGAGGGCACCGCCTTCCGGGAGGACGTCTTTTTTGTCTCTGTCTTTGCGGTCGCCGCCATAGTGTGCCTTAGGCGATAATCTTTGTAACGACACCGGCGCCAACGGTCTTGCCGCCTTCACGAACAGAGAAGCGCTGGTTTTCCTCAAGCGCGATTGGGCCCACGAGTTTCACCTTGAATTTCGCGGTGTCGCCGGGCATGACCATCTCTGTGCCCTCAGCGAGAGTTACTTCGCCGGTCACATCGGTCGTGCCAACGTAGAACTGCGGCTTGTAGCCGGTGAAAAACGGCGTGTGGCGGCCGCCCTCCTCTTTGGAGAGAATGTACACCTCCGATTCGAACTCGGTGTGTGGGGTGACGGAACCTGGTTTCGCCAGGACCTGCCCGCGATGTACGTCTTCCTTCTTGAGCCCGCGCACGAGAATACCCGCGTTGTCGCCCGCCTGGCCTTCTTGGAGAGATTTATTGAACATCTCAACGCCGGTCACGGTCGTCTTCTGGGTGTCTTTGATGCCGATAACCTCTACCTCTTCGCCAACCTTAATGACGCCGCGCTGGATCTTGCCAGTTACGACGGTGCCACGGCCTTCGATGGAGAAGATGTCCTCGATCGGCATGAGGAACGGCTTATCGAGGTCACGCTCCGGAAGCGGGATGTACTCGTCGAGCGCTTTTGCAAGCTCCATGATTTTGTCAGACCACTCGTTGCCAGGAGCTGGATTCTCGAGTGCCTTCAGGCCCGAGCCGCGAATGATTGGCGTGTTTGCGCCGTCAAATTCGTACTTCGTGAGCAATTCACGAACTTCTTCTTCAACGAGATCAACTAGGTCCTTGTCGTCCACCATGTCCACCTTGTTCAGGAAGACAATAATCTTCGGCACGCCAACCTGGCGCGCAAGGAGAATGTGTTCACGCGTCTGGGGCATCACGCCGTCGGTCGCGGCGACCACGAGGACTGCGCCATCCATCTGGGCGGCACCGGTAATCATGTTCTTGATGTAGTCGGCGTGTCCCGGGGCGTCGATGTGCGCGTAGTGGCGCGAAGGTGTCTCGTACTCGGAGTGCGAGAGCGAGATGGTAATGCCGCGCGCCTTCTCTTCCGGCGCCTTGTCGATTGCCTCGACGTCCTTGACGTTCGCGCTGTAGCCGTCGCCGGCCGCGTTCAGCACCGCGAGGATGGCGGCGGTGACGGTGGTCTTGCCGTGGTCAACGTGGCCGATAGTGCCGACGTTGATGTGGGACTTGGAACGATCGAATTCTGCCATATGTCTTTCTAATGAGATTAATTGCTAACGGATAAGCGGCTGCGCGAAAGGCGCAGACGAAAAAAACGCGTGAAGCGTTACCTGGAATACTATCGGCTTGCCGGAAAAGAGTCAAGCGGCTGATGCGCCGCCTGCTGTGCGTTCAGGTATTTAAAAACGTGTTGCAGAGTGGGTGTATAACTACTTCCGGCTTGTCTTGATTTCCTCTGCAACGTTCGGCGGCACCACTGCGTAGTGGTCGAACTCCATCACCATCTGGCCGCGGCCCTCGGTCATCGAGCGCAACTGCGTGGTGTAGCCGAACATCTCGGAGAGCGGCACGAACGCATGGATAGCTTTCGCCATAGAACGGTCTTCCATCGATTCGATGGTGCCGCGTTTTGATGTCAACGAGCCCGTGATGTCGCCCATGAACTGCTCGGGCACCACAACTTCGACATTCATGATGGGCTCAAGGAGAACCGCCTTCGCCTGCTCCGCGGCTTCCTTGAAAGCATTCAAACCCGCTATCTTGAATGCGATTTCTGAAGAGTCCACGTCGTGGTAGGAGCCGTCGTAGAGGTCCACAGACACGTCCACCATCTTGTAGCCGGCGACAATACCGCGCTCCATCGCCTCCTTCACGCCTTTCTCGACCGCAGGAATGTACTCAGCCGGGATAACACCGCCCTTGATGTTGTTGATGAATTCGAAATGGTCCTCACGGTTGACGTTCTTGGCGACTTTTGCTCCTTCCTCAAGCGGCTCTAGCGGCTTGATTCTCAAAACGACGTGCCCATACTGGCCGCGCCCGCCTGTTTGTTTCACATACTTATGGTTCGCGTTCGCTTCTTTCTGAATGGTTTCGCGGTACGCTACCTGCGGCCGGCCGGTGTCCGCTTCCACATTAAACTCACGCTTCATACGGTCAATCAGAATCTCAAGATGAAGCTCGCCCATGCCGGAGATAATGGTCTCGCCGGTTTCTTCATCGCCGGTAACCTTGAAGGTCGGGTCTTCGTCAGCAAGCTTCTTCAGAGCGACGCCCATTTTCTCCTGGTCGGCCTTGGTTTTGGGCTCCACACGAACCGAAACCACCGGCTCGGGGAATGTAATCTCTTCAAGTACGATAGGCGCGCGCTCATCGCAGAGTGTGTGCGAGGTTTTTGTGTTTTTGAGCCCCACTGCCGCGGCAATCTCACCGGCCCAAACCTCTTCAACTTCTTCGCGCTTATCCGCCTGCAGACGCACAATTCTAGAGAGGCGCTCTTTCTCGCCAGTAGTCGAATTATAGACGTAGGAGCCAGCTTTCGCCGTACCGGAATATACGCGGAAGAAGGTCAAGGTGCCCACGAACGGGTCTGACTGGATTTTGAACGCAAGCGCCGCAAATGGTTCATTGTCAGAGGCCTGTCGCTCGATTTCATCGCCGGTTTTCGGGTCCTTACCAGTAACTGCCGGTACATCAACTGGCGACGGGAGATAGTCGACGACCGCGTCGAGTACCAACTGAACCCCTTTATTCTTCAAAGCCGAGCCGCAAAACACCGGAACAATCTTGTTTGCGATAACCGCCTTCCGGAGTGTCGCCTTGAGCTCTTCAAGCGGCGGCTCATTGCCCTCAAGATACGCGTTCATTTGTGCTTCGTCGTTCTCGACAATCTTTTCGATGAGTTCGCTGTGATACTTTTCAACGTCTGCCTTGAGGTTCTCTGGAATTTCCTCCTTGTAGACAACATCTTTGCCCATCTCACCTTCAAAGTAGACAGCTTTTTTCGAGAGAAGGTCGATGACGCCTTCGTGTTTGTCTTCCTCGCCGATAGGAATCTGCATCCTGACGGCGTTTTTGGTAAGCCGGTCGAGAATTGACTGATACGAGCGCTCGAACGAGGCACCCGTGCGGTCAAGTTTGTTGATGAAACACAGGCGCGGCACCTCGCCTTCATCGGCATAGCGCCAGTTGGTTTCCGACTGCGGCTCCACACCCGCAACGCCATCAAAAACAACGATCGCGCCATCCAAAACCCGCATGGAACGCTTCACTTCGGCGGTAAAGTCGATGTGCCCGGGTGTGTCGATGATGTTGAGGGTGTACCGCAAGGATTGGTCCTTGTCATCCTCGTACGAGCGCACCCACGTAGCGGAAATCGCGGCCGAGGTGATGGTGATGCCGCGTTCGCGCTCCTGGGCCATCCAGTCGGTTACCGTCTCACCTTCGTGCACCTCGCCAATCTTGTGGCTCATGCCGGTATAGAAAAGCACCCGCTCCGATGTGGTCGTCTTACCCGCATCGATGTGGGCGATGATGCCGAAGTTTCGTACTTTCTCTAGTGGATACTGTCGAGCCATATTACACGGTGTGGGATGTTACCGAAGCGACCTCCGCCAGAACCTTTCACACTCTTCCAGCTTCTTCCCGGCTTTCTTGTCGCCATTCTTTGCCAGGTAGCAGAGCCACGCGATGAACGATATCACGGTGCCGCCGGCGACGAGTGGTGTCGGGAATTCTTCCATATGGTTCCTACGCTACCACGCGAGATGCGCGAACGCGCGGTTTGCCTCGGCCATCTTGTGCGTATCTTCCTTCTTCTTCACTGCCTCGCCTTCGTTCTTGGACGCGGCAACGAGCTCATCGGCGAGTTTCTGGTACATCGGCTTGCCTTTTCCTGCCCGTGCGGCCTTCAGGAGCCAGCGGAATGCGAGCGCCCGGCGGCGGTCAGGGCGCACCTCGACCGGCACCTGGTAGTTGGCGCCGCCAACCCGGCGCGAGCGCGTCTCAACCGACGGCGAAACATTCTGTATGGCCATCTCGAATACTGCGAGCGGGTCCGCAGCGCCTTCGCGGTTTTTTATCTCGTCGAGCGCGTTATACACGACCGTGCGCGCGAGCGACTTCTTGCCGTCCAACATGAGCGCATTCACGAATCGGGCTACAAGCTCTGAATCGTATCGCTCGTCAGGTAAAACGGTATGGGTGTTCTTAATAGGGCGTCGCATACCTTATTTATTATTTAGGCCGCTTCGCGCCGTACTTGGAGCGGCCGCGCTTACGCTTCTCGATGCCTGCCGTGTCGAGCTTTCCGCGTACCACGGTGTAGCGGAGCGACACGTCTTTCACGCGGCCGCCGCGAAGCAGAACCACGGAGTGTTCCTGCAGGTTATGGCCCTCGCCGGGGATGTACGCGGTTACCTCCATGCCGTTCGAAAGGCGCACTCTGGCTATTTTGCGAATCGCAGAGTTTGGTTTTCGCGGGGTCTTGGTAGTTACCTTGGTGCACACACCGCGCTTGAACGGGCTCACATAGTAGGTAGGTTTATTCTGTATCGTATTAAAACCACGTTGAAGCGCCACGGTCTTGGTTTTCCGCGTTCGCGTCTTCCGACCCTTCTTTGTAAGCTGGTTTATGGTTGCCATGAAATAAAATGGTCCAGGTTCTGGACTGCGGAAAACTATACCGCGCGCGCGGCTGAAACGCAATACATTCCCAAATTTAAAGGGATATTCCCGTCAGTAATGAGAAAAGGAATCGGATGAACCCGAAGATGATGTCGCTGAACACAAAAACGAGGAGGAGTAGGATACCGATGAGGCCAAACGGTCCGAGCGCGTAGGTCATGTGCTCGAGCCGCTGGTATGAGATTGCCGCTCCCGCCGGCAACAGTGCGCGCAGGATTTTCGAGCCGTCCAATGGCGGGATGGGCAGGAGGTTGATGATGGCAAGCGCGATGTTGGCGAAGATAGCGAGAATCGCAACCTGCAAAAAAAGCGGCGAGGCAATGAGCCCGAACCGGATTAGGAGCGCGAAAAGAGTAGCAATGAGGATGTTGGTTGCGGGGCCGGCGCCTGCAACCGCCGCCTCACCCCACTTCCCGTGGCGCATATTGTACGGGTTGTACGGTACGGGTTTCGCCCAGCCGATCAAAAACGGCGTGCCGGAGAGGAGGAGGATGCCGGGAATTAGGACGGAGCCAATGGGGTCGATGTGCGGGAGTGGGTTCAGGGTCAGCCGTCCCTCGAGGCGTGCGGTCGGGTCACCGAGCATGTTCGCGACGTAGCCGTGCGACACCTCGTGGAGAATGATAGATAAGATGATGACGATGATCGCGATGAGTGCTATTTCTGGAGACATAAAAACAGTTTACAGTACACAGCCGACCGTGAACAGATAGCGTACAATGCCAACCGTGTCTCGCAAACGAAAGGATTTCTGGAATAAGGAAGATACGAAAACGTCGCACCTAGCGCTTTCCGACGAACCTGCGGAGGATTTGGTGAAATTCACGCGGTTCTTGCAAAGAAAGGGCGGCAAACGGTTCCTGAACGTCACCGCGCGGCTCCTCGACGTCGGGTGTGGCAATGGTCGGAACGCCATCTTCCTCGCGTAGAATTTTGGCATGCACGGGCTGGGGTACGACCTATCAAGCGAAGCTATTTCTCAAGCACAGCAAGCCCTTAAAACCCGACATCCGACGTCGGGTTTTAAGGGGGAATATGAAAAGTTGCGGCTTCAATTTGAAGTGCGTGATATCCGCGAACCTATTCCCCTTCCCGACGGGTCGGTGACTATTGCACTCGATATGATGGCGTCCCACGTCTTAAAACGCGCGGAGCGCGAAGCGCTCCGCGCGGAACTCTACCGCGTGCTCAAGCCCGACGGCTGGCTCTTTTTCAAAACATTTCTTCGAGACGGCGACAAGAACGCGGAAGAATTGTTACGTGAATTCCCGGCAGAAGAGGACGGCATGTACCTGCACCCGCGCATCAAAGCCGCCGAGTACGTGTGGTGGGAGCGGGACATCCACGAATTCTTCGAGCCGTACTTCACCGTGCACAAACTCGAGCGCTCGCACAAGCACATCGACAAACGCGGCCGCGCGTGGAAGCGGCGCACGGCAAGTGTCTATTTGGAAAAACAATAACATTTGACTTTTATACGAAAATATACCAGAATACTTGCATGCTAGAAGTTGCAGAAGAACTGTTGGATTCGTTATATCCGGTGCGCGAGCTGGTTTCAGACGTGTTCGACCTGAAGCTGCCAGAACCTCAATTGACGACCGAAGGATGGGAGGCGCTGTGCGGTGAGGGCGGTAAATACGAAGGGATGTCTGTTGAGGATGTTCAAAGACAATATGCTGAGGAGCTCATTCGCCAGATTAGCGTCCTTCAAAAATCAATTGATACGCTTATTATTGAAATCAAAGCTGGTATCGAAAACGGCACGATACCCGACACTCCAAAGATACAGGCGTTCCTCGATGATTTATCACATCAAGTAATTATCGACAAAGACGGTAATATTCTTGACCCTGGAGGTCTTCGTGAAATGATAGGCACCGGCAAGTGGATGCTGGAGAAATACGATTTCGATACTGAAACGATTACCTATTATACATTCGACGAGGAACGTGGTATCTGGGTCCTTAAAGAAGGAAAGATGTCGCCTGAACAGGTGCTTTCAGATGCCGCTTGGTATGCGAATGCCCCGCGCGCAATCTTGAAAACCTCTATCCCTGACATCCTGCGCCTTGAAGAAGCGCGCCGAGTAGTATAGTGATTATCCTTAGTAGGGGTCGATAATCATTTCAAACGGAAGTCTATCAATGTCGATTATAGGAATCAGTATGACAGCTGACGCCTCTTAACTTTTAGAAAATCCCATGGTACAGTACCGGCATTATGGCGAAGGAATGTGCGGTTACCGGCAAAACGTCCCTCGTGGGAGGGCGCTATTCGAATAGGACGCGCGCCACGCAGTACAATCCGACCGGTAAGGTGCGCCGCAAGGCAAACCTCCAGAAGCGGAAGGTCTACATTCCTGAACTCGACAAGGCCGTAACACTCACGCTCTCGGCCAAAGCGCTGAAGACCATCAGCAAACGCGGCGCGTACCAAACACTCAAGAAAGCGGGCGTTCTTTAAGTGCCTTAACGGAGAAAAATTGTCCGTTCTGTGATGCGTGCATCAAATCAATAGCGACCAGCTGTAAACATTGCGGTTGTAGTTTAATACGCAGAGAAGGCAGTAATAGGAGTGGGCGCAACGAGCCGTTTAAATACCTGCAACAGCCGCACTCGACACGGTGAGTGTTTTTCCGTCTGAGCGGAAGGTAATGGTGCCGTTCTCGCACGTGTCATACATCGGGATGTTTAGTTCCCGGAACAGCAAGACGACTTCCGGCGACGGATGCCCATAACGGTTGTTGCACCCGCGCGAAAACACGACGTACGTCGGCGCGACCGCACGCACGAACCCCTCATCCGAAGACGTCTTCGAGCCGTGGTGCCCTGCCTTTAGTACATCCGCACCCAATGTGCAACACCTAGGTGTTGCACATTGAGGTGTTGCGCATGGTGTGCTCAACAAAACAAGGTAACGCTCAATTGACGACGGTGCGTCGCCGGAAAGCATGAATGAGGTATCGCCATACACGACGCGTATCACGACGGATCCGGTGTTCGCCTCGACCCCAGACACGTCGCGGTCGGGAAGCAGGATATCGGCATACGCGCCAGCGCCTAACGTGAAATGCATGCCGCGACGCGCAACGACACGTGTAACGCCGTCGCGCGTTAGCGCGTCTTCAAGCGCTCCGGCCTCTGGCGTGTCTGCCGCGACACCTGATTCCAGAAATGTCCCGACTTTGTAACGCGACAGGACGTCCGACAGCCCGCCGATATGATCCTGGTCCGGATGTGTCGCCACCACCGCGTCGAGTGTGCGGTCGAAAAATGAGAGCGTACTGCCGAGTTCGCGCAAGACATCGCGCCCGGCACCGCCGTCAATCAAAACCTGGACACCAGTCGGACCTTCGATGAGAACCGCGTCACCCTGGCCTACATCCAAGAACGAAACCGAGAGTCCGTGCGGCACAGGAACAGAAAAAATCAGGATGTTGAGAACAAACAACCCTCCCACCAGTACCCACCGGAACATACGGACATGATACGCGAAGCGAACCCTGTCCGGGGAAGTTTCGTAAAGTGCGTGGTATTATCCCTTTATATGTACGCTCCCAAATCATTCTCGCTCGGAACGCTCGACGGCATTTCCGCGCGCCAGCTCGACGTACACCTCAAGCTCTATGAGGGCTACGTTACCCACGTGAACAAACTCGCCGATATCCTAAAGGCGGACCGCGATGATACCGCACCGCTCGATATGTACGTCGCTGCGGAACTCCGCCGACGCTTTGCGTTCGAGTTCGACGGCATGCGGATGCACGAACACTACTTCTCCCAGTGGGAAGGCGGCGCGGCAGATATAGACGGCGAGTCAAAGCTCGCCCAGGCCGCGAGTGCGAAGTATGGTTCGTGGGATGCGTTCATCGAACATGTGAAACTGGTGTCTGGAAGCCGCGGCATCGGCTGGACAGTCGTGTATGCGGACCCTGCCGCAGACGGTCTTCTGCACACAGCATTCGTAGGCGACCATGAGTTGGGGCATCTGGCGGGACTCCCCGTCATTCTTGCCTTGGATATGTGGGAGCACGCGTTCATGGTCGACTACACGCCGGCCGAAAAGAAACAGTACACCGAAGCGTTTTTCAAAAACCTGAACTGGAGCGTTGTTTCAAAACGGTTTGAGGCGGCCTGATGCGCCGCAGATACCGCAACACGAAGAGTGCGTACACTGACGCGATGACTATAAGTGCACTCCCTGTCGCGCTTGGCGGCACATCGACCAACGCGAACGGTAGCGTGCCGAAAAACACGGCCACATTCACGATGTAGGTATGCACGACGTACGCAGGAATGGCGAAGATGAGTGTAAGGAACGGAGCATAAAGTGATACGAGTGCCGCCACGAACCCCAGAAGCATCGCGAGCGGTACCGCCGGAAGCACGAGCACGTTTGCCGGAAGAAACACCAACGATACCGCGCCGATTGACAAGACCAAGAGCGGCAGGACCGTGATTTGTGTTGCGAGTGTTGTTGAAACAATTTCGCGAAAACCCAGTGTCGTCGGCACCGCACGGAGCCGCTTGGCGATACCGTCGGAAAACACAATGAGTCCGAACGTCGCGATGACCGACAGTTGGAACGATAGGTCGTATAACACAAGAAACGGATTCACTGCGGCCATAATCGCACCGGCGATTAAGAGTCCACGAAGTGCTGCAGCGGGGCGGTTCAAGACCCGCGCCACCATCATGAAGAGCGCCATGATGGTGGCGCGCACCGTGGTTTCCGAGCCGCCGGTCATCACGGCGAACCCAATGACGAAAAACGCCGCGAGCGCATAGCCCGCGAGGCGCGGCAGGGTGCGGAGTGCCACGTACGTAACCGCGTTAATGACCAGCGCCACGTTGTAGCCGGACAAGACGATGATGTGCACAAGGCCGGAGGCGACAAACGCGTCGTACAGCCGGTCGCCCAGCGAGCGCTTCTCGCCCAACAGGAGCCCTTCGGCAAGTGCGGCCGTCGGCTCCGGAAGCGCGCTCTCGATGCCGCGGATAAGCGCATGTTTCACAGAAAGGAGCGTCGCAACGACCGGATTGCCCGCGCCGCTTCCGACGACCTGGATCTCGGCAAAGGGGATTTCGTACACGATGCCATGCGCAAAAAGGAACCGCGGGTAGTCGAACGTGCGGCCGGTGTCGGTTTCGAATGTTTCAGGCGCGCGAAGTTTCCCTTCTGCGCGAATGCGATCTCCGTATGAAACGTCCGTGAAGCGCCCGGCAAGAATGAGCACGCGCTTTGCGCCCGGCACTTCGGCGCCGCTCACGCGCTCCGGCGCGAGTGTGAGCCGTAGGGAGCGCTCGCGCCGGTCTGGGTCGCGGACAACGATGCCTTCGATAACCACGCGTTCGCCCTCATATGGCGTGAGTGCGGTGTCGGCAACCGGTGTTACGAGTGAAACAAGCGCGCTTCCGGCGATGACAACAAGCGCGAGCGCCGGAATAGCGCTACGCACTACGGTCCATTGCGTTATTCGCGAGTTCGTCGGCTCGGGCGTTTGCTTCTCGTCTGACATGTTCGAAAGAAATATCGGGATATGATACCTCAATCAGTTCTCTGACGCGTGCGTACTGCTTTTTCAGCTCCGCGTCCTTCACGCGGTACTTTCCGTTCATTTGCTGCACGATCAGTTCCGAATCCATAAACACGCAGACCGTGTGCCCTTTGGCGAATGGAGCCGCGGCGACAAGCGCGAGGCGCAATGCCTCATACTCCGCCCAGTTGTTGGTCTGCCGCCCCAAGAATTCTGAAACATACGCGACCTCTTCCCCGTCGCGGTAAATCACAGCACCGGCGCCCGCCGGCCCAGGATTCCCCCGCGCGCCACCGTCGGTATAGATAACAATTTCCTTCATCCCGGCCTATAGTACCACCGTCAATAAACGAGTGATGAATCGCTACATCATTCACTAAATGATAAATGCTCGAGGCGAAGCCGCAGCTCTTTCCTTCCAGCGAAAAAGGACTGCTCAAGCGACGCGTTAAGCACAACGGCGTCACCCGCGCTCACCAGCTCCGCTTCGGCATGCCAAAGGTTCCGGCTCGTGAAGAATCCGACAGCGTCGCGCACTGTGCCGTTGTCGTCCGAGAGTGCAAGCCGCACGTGCTCGCCATGCTTGCCGAAGCGTAGCACGCGCTCGACGCGTGTGCCCGGCACCGCAAAGACCGGCTTCGGGTTGCCTACGCCGAATGGTGCGAGTGTGCGAAGCGCTCGGTACGCGGCCTCGGTCGCTTCGGAGAGCGCAAGCGCGCCGTCCGCTTCCGGTTTCTCGTCCGGAACGATTGTCTGTTGTTCGCTCGCCAGCGTCTCGTACGCCTTCCTGAGTGCGTCCGGAAGCGCGTGGACGGAAGCGGACTTCAACGAGAAGCCGCCGGAACGCTCGTGTCCGCCGTAGTCATCGAAGAGCTCTCTGGAGGCAGACATCAGGGAGACAATGTTCACACTGCCGTCTGAGCGGCACGAACCCTTAATAAGCTCTCCATCCTTCCCCCACAGGCAGACCGGCCGCCGGTACGTCTCGACCACGTTCGTAGCGGCAATGCCCAGAAGTGCTGGATTCCAAGACGGGTTGCCGAGCACAATAACCTCGTCGAGCGGTGCGCCTTCGAGGCGGCGTTTTACCTCCTTGGCAACACGAGCGCCTTCGAGTTTACGCGCGTCGTTTAATTTCACCAGTTCGCGCGCAAGTGTTCGTGCGCGCTCGTCATCTTCGGTCGTAAGAAGCTCGAGCGCGAGGTGCGGGCTTTTCATGCGGCTCGCGGCATTTATCTTCGGTGCGATTGAAAACGCGATATCATCCTCCGTTACCGCCGAAAGCGGTATGCGCATTGTTTCCATGAGCGCGCGGAGTCCTGCATGGCGCCCTTTCGAAAGAACCACAAGGCCGTAGCGGACCAGCGTGCGGTTCTCGCCGAGCAGAGGGACCATGTCGGCGACTGTCGCGAGCGCGACCAGGTCGAGAAGCCACTTCTCCTGCCCCTCATTCCAGGAAAAATAGTGATTTCGTAAATCACTATTTTTCCTGATAAGTGCCTCGACCAGCTTGAACGCAACCCCGGTACCGCAAAGGTCCTTCTCCGGGTACGGGCAATCTGCTCGGTGCGGGTTCAGGACCGCGACTGCCTCGGGCAGAACGTCCCCGGGCAGGTGGTGGTCGGAAATGATTATGTCGATGCCGTGCTCCTTGGCGAACGCGGCCTCCTCGATATCGGTGATGCCGACGTCTGCCGTGATGATGAGGGTGATACCCTCTTCTTTCAGTTTGAGAATCCCCGCCCTGTTGAGGCCGTACCCCTCGCTTCGCTCCGGAATGTACGAACGCACCGGGTGAGCGATGCTGCGGAAGAAATGCGAAAGAAGCGCACCCGCTGGGATGCCGTCGCAGTCGTAGTCGGTCCATGCGGCAATTTTCTCTTTCTTCTCGAGTGCCTCACCAATGCGCGATACCGCCACGTCCATGTCCGCAATCAGGAACGGGTTCGGACGATCAGCGTATGACGGGTTCAGGAATTCATCGACGTTCTCAATTGCACGTTCTTTTAGAATTCTCTCGACAAGAGGATGAAGCTTGGGCATGCCTAAAATGCTATCATGCGCCGTATGAACGAGTCCGATTGCATCTTCTGTAAGATTGTCGCTGGCGAGATTCCAGCTGAAAAGGTGTATGAGGACGAGGAATACCTCGCGTTTCTCGACATCAACCCCCAATCACCCGGCCACTGCCAAGTCATTCCGAAGCGGCACTACCGCTGGGTATGGGATGTGCCAGATGTTGGCAGTTATTTTGAAGTGGCACGCACCGTAGCAAAAGCGCAAATGAAAGCGTTTGACACTGAATGGATTCTTTCAAAAATAGTGGGGGACGAAGTAGCACACGCGCACATCTGGGTATTTCCGAATGACGGCGTGACAGGAGACAAAAACGACTTTAAGAGAAACGCGGAGAAAATCAGAAACGCGCTTTAGGGAGTGCGGCACCGCGGCAGTTTTTGGTGGTAATACTTGGCCTAGCGGCCCGGAGCGCCGCCAAAAACTGCCGCGGTGTTGTGTACCTCACTCAAAGCCTTGATGCCGGGTAATGTTCCGTCGGTGATGAATTGCAGCATCGCGCCGCCTGCAGTCGAGACGTGCGTGAACTTGTCCATAAGACGCAGATTTTGGATCGCGGCAATCGTGTCGCCGCCGCCCACGACTGAACGCCCCGCGGCCGAGGCGACCTTCTTCGCAAGTGCCTCGGTCGCGGCACTGAACCCCTGTTCGAAGTTTCCCAACGGCCCGTTCCAGAGGATAAGGCGCGCTTTTTCTATGTGCGGCGCGAGTGTAGAGAGCGACGCATGTCCAACATCGAGAATTGTGTCAGCCGGCAGGACATCCGCGGGCGCCTTCGTCTCAACCCCGTCGGCGCCCGAAACCACAACGTCTTTAGGAAGCACAAGCTTGCTGTTCTTCAAAAGATCAGTAACATCTCCCGAACGCGACGTGAGTGATTTTCCTATCTCAAATCCTTTCGCAAGAAAAAAGTCGTGCGCCAAGGCGCCACCGATGAACACACGGTCGTATGTGCTGACGATGTGCCGGAGCAGGGGCTCCTTGGTACCGAATTTCGCACCGCCGACGATTCCCAACGACGGGCTCTCTGGAGAGCACGCCGGCAGTATCCCTTCGTACTCGCGCATAAAATTGGGACCGGCAAAGCCGGGGATGTGGCGCGGGATGCCCACAATGGAGGCGTGCGCGCGGTGCGAGTCGGCGAACGCGTCGTTCAGGTAGACATCGCCGTAGGCGGCGAGCGCCTTCGCAGCTGTGTCGTCATTTTCGATTTCGCCTTGCGCGCGGCGCACGTTCTCGAGCAGCAACACCTCGCCGTCTTCAAGCGCCGCAACCGCTTGTCTTGCAGTGTTACCCAGAACATCTCCGGCGAATCTGATACGTCGCGCACTACGACGCGTGAGTTCCTCGTAAACCGGCGCAAGCGACGCGGTTTTTTCGCGCCCGATGTGTGCAATAACTGTCGTTCGAGCTCCTGTCGCGGCAAGGGCTTCTATCGTCGGAAGTGCGCGCTCGATGCGAAAGGTATTGGCCACACGGCCGGACGCGACCGGCACGTTGAGCGATGCGCGCAGTACGACACGCTTTCCACGGAGGTCCTGGTTCAGATCGAATACTTTCATTCCATTTTTATGAATACGCTGCAATGATGGTGGTGAAGCTTTCAGCGTCCACCGACGCGCGGCCAAGCAGGAATCCGTCTGCACCGCTCGGCGCGATGAGTTCCGGCGCGGTTTCTGTGTTCACAGCGCCGCCGTAGAGTATGCGCACCTTTAAAGCGTCCTTCCTGCCGTACTTTTCCGAAAGGACTTTGCGTATGAAAATCACAGTCTCACGGATAGTGCGCGCTTCCGGCGGAAGGGGTGCGCCGATGGCCCACACGGGCTCGTAGGCGATGACAACTTTCTTGAGCGCGTCCGGGCCGACCAACGCAAGCGACTCAACGACGCTCTTGCGCAGTGTCGCGAGGTAGTGCCCGTCGCGATCGCGCGAGGACTCGCCAACCGCTATGATTGGTATCAAACGCTGATCGAGTGCGGCGCCCGCTTTCTTCGCGACCAGCTCATCGGTCTCGCCGCGCGCGCGGCGTTCGGCGTGTCCGAGAATCACGTACTTCGCCTTCGTGTCGCGCACCAACTCGGTCGACACCTCTCCCGTGTGTGCACCGGTTTCATAAAATGCGTCCTGCGAGCCGAACGCGATGCGGCCGCCGCGGTAGAGGCGCGCAAGCTCCGCGAGTAACGGGTACGGCGGACAGATAACGACGTCGGCCTTGAGCTTCTTCGGAAGCTTCTTCTCAATATCCTTGAAAAGCTTCTTCCCTTCTTTGAGGGAATTGACGTAGCTCTTCCAGTTTCCAACGACGAGCGGTTTTGCCACTTCTTTATCGTACCAAACAAAAACTCCCGCTTGCGCGGGAGTGCTTTGCCTCGTCCCCGTATCATATCGGTACTCGTGTATAGACCTCGTGAACATACCAAAAAAACTATTAGAACCAAGGCCGAACTCGTAGACGCATATCCTTTAAGCTTTTCATCTCTACCCAAGCGAAGTAGATACCTTATTAGTGATTTATAGTGATTTACGAAATCACTAATTCTTCCGGGCGCCTAATTGACTTATTAGTGATTTACGAAATCACTAATTTTTTCGAGTGTCTAATTGACCTCCTCCCACAACTTCAGCATATACGTATCGGAAACTTCCGGCGTGAACGGCGGGGGGTTCGCGGCAAGCCTCGAGTCATACGAATCGTTCCGCTGGTTGTAGCCGGAAAGGAAAGCACCACTCCTGTTCACCCATTTCGTGCCCACGCGATTACGCGACACCACGGTACCGAGCGTGTTCAAGGTCGAGCGGGTCACATACTGGTCAAGGTTCGATGGCAGGAAGACGGTATTGTAGTGGTTCCGGCTGAAGTGCCCGTTCTGGGCGACGAAGATGCCGTTGATGTTCATAACGTCGGGCGTGGTGAGCCCCACCAAAATGTTCCGCTCCGCAACTACGGTGACCCCGTCCGTGCCGCTTCCGTTCGCGTACGTCAGGTTGCCGTTCAGGATAATGTCGGTGTCGAACTGGGTCTGCGCAGTGTTGGCGGAAACCACCACGACCTTACCGGACACCGTGCCCTCAAGCCACAGGCGTTCTCTGAAAAACACTACAGGGCATCCGTCGGGGATATCGAAAGTGCCGAGGAGTATTTCGTTGTCAATGAGATTATATTCGTAACCCCACCAGTTGGCGCTGGTGTAGCTGAATACCGGTTTCGTGTTGGTCACCTGATAGACGGTTATGGTGCCGTCCGCATTGAAGATGGCATGGTAGCCGCGCCGCCTTGACGGCCCGCCGGCCTGGCCATAGTAGAGCCCATCGCCAAACTGAGCGTAGTTCTGGAGTGTGTCGATGTCAACTGTGATACCTTCGAAATCGACAAGCGGTACCGGGTACTGCCAGAGTTCTGGGTTTGAGCCCAAACCGAACACCCCATCCACCTCCTGTGTCGTCTCACACCCGAAGTCGCCTGCAAAGCACGTCCAGCTTTCCTGACCGCTCGTTACCGGAGCGTTGTGGGTCGCATCCATCCTAATGCCGCCGTTTGAGTGGTACGGACCGTTGATGACGCGGTCTGCCCCCGCCCACACGTTTGCGCCGACGATGTAGGAGAACTCAGCGACCGACGGGCGCACGTAGCGCGCGCGGACGGTCCGCGTGTGGGCAGGCGACGCATCCGTCCAGCCGGTCGATTCAATGACGATGCCGGTATCCGCACCGCAAAACTCCTCGCCGGAGACCGAAAGCGAGAATGTGCCGAGCGTCCCGCCCTCTGGATCGGCGAGCGTGTGCTCGTACGGGCCGGGTTGCCCCGTGCCGTTCGTCAAATCACCGGGGAAGTGCGCGAGAAACCAGCGGTAGTACTCAAGTCCTGATTCAGCGATGTGAAGCGCCTTCTCGCGGTTTTCCTCGGCAAGTTGGGCGCGCTTCTCGACAAAGATGAATCCCGCAAGCGCCGAGATGAGCGTGAAAAAGACCGCTGAAAACACAAGCACGAGCATAATGAAGTACCCCCGATGCGGTATACCGTTTCGATACAGGAACAAACGGCGTGCGATAAGCGACAAAAACGGCGCCTTGCACTCCGCAGTTTCCTTTGTCATCTGTTTCCTGTCGTGTTTCGCTTTCATACTCAATTGCGCAGGTTGCGAAGCGTCGCCTTCGAGCGGAGCATAAACTCTTCCGGCGCACGGATGGGTTGGACGTTTACGATCAATGAAACCGTGACGGAGCGGACTTCATCAACCTCCGTGTAGTCGGTAACCTCGTTGCCGTCAGCATCATAGTAATGGAATATTGGCGCAGGCAATTCGTCGTTCCGCACGTGCTCGGACACGGTCGTCGTCGCGCCGCCGCCCGTATACCTCGGCGGCGCACCGGACGAGTCGAGGATATTCCGGAAGAATTCCGTGCCAACGAGCGTGTAGCGGATACGTTCGATAACCGCGTCCTTGTCGGTATCACTGTAGAAGGTGATAGAGGTCGAGGCGATTTCAGAAAGCGGATACGCACCATTGTCACCGTACGCCGCCTCACGGATATCGCGAACCAAGGACGCGACACCGCGACGGGCGCTCTCTATCTGGAACGCTTGTTCCAGGGTCGCGGTGTTCGCACGATAGAAGAAGATGACGGACCCGACAATCGCCGACATAACGACGGCGAATATCGCCGTCGTGACGAGCATTTCGATGAGGGTTAATCCGCGAGCATGTTTCATACGCTATTCAGGCACCAGGCCGACAGAAAGCACGGTTTCCTCAAAGACCGTGATAGTTTCCTGGTGTGTTTCGAATCCCGGCTTCGCAACCGTAACCGTGTAATCGGCGAACGTGAGGTCTCCGAAGTACGCCTGGCCGCATGAAGAACTCGGTAAAGAACCTGCGCCGCTGTCCACCGTTACCGTAGCGTCTGCGACCGGGTCCGCCCCGTCGAAGACGTACACACGCAGCGAATGCTCCGTGTCCGGCGCGAGGTAGAAGTAGGGTGCAAGCGCCTGGCCGGGCGCGACGATGATGTCGTGCGGGCACCGCTCGGCGATATCATACGCGCCAGTGAGAGTGGCGGTGTAGCTGTCCCATTCGATGTCGGAAAGGAGCGCCTGACCAGCCGCGTCGGTCGTGAACGAATTGTCGTATTTGTACACCGGATTCGCTCCGTTCGTGCCGATGGTCTTTGACCCGTGGATATCGAACGGAACGTTCGGTAGCGTTACCGGTTTCTCCACATACGACACATTCCAGTCGAGAATCTCGGGCGTTACTGCGCTGTTTTCGGTTGAGAGCGAGCCGGCTAGATAAAGCTCAGGGTATGTTGCCGTCGACACCGATGAAAGGTCGACGGGGCTTGTGGTGAACCCGCTGCCGTTCCCCGACAAATCGAGATCGGGTACCGGCACGTATTCCGCCCCGTCGAAGTAGAGGAGCTGGATTGAGAGTGCTGTGCCGGGCGGGGTGATGGACGAGAACGAGAGTGTCTCCCAACGGTCGAGTGTGGCGGGCGCAATCACGATGGAACGGGCGGTGCCGCTTGAAGGATACGTGCCGCCGAGGTCCTCGAGCACCAATGTCCCGCCAGTTACGGCCGCTTGTGAAAGTTCGTCGACCTTGGAGAGGTCGTCGAATGGGTCCGTAAAGGAGCTCGTCTTCGGCGGCGAGAACGTGGAGAATGCTAATGAGCCGACGAGGTCGATGAAGAAACTGATGGACGTTGTTTGTTCGTCCACGACTGCGACGTGCGCTGGGTTCGGATTCGGATTCGCAGCACTCGCGTCATAGGTCCCGGCTGTCGAGTGGCCACTTTTAGAGACGGTAATCTCGTAGTTGCCGGCCTCTGGCGTACCGGGGAATGCCGCGCTCCCGGCGGCGTCGGTGGCGACCGATACGTCGATTGCCGGTTCGGTTGTATCGTTCACGATGTGCACCGTGGCACCGGAAACCGGTAGCACTGCGGCATCAAGCACGCTGACCTTGAGCGTCCCGCCGGCCTCGAGGGTCTCGAGGCCGGCGGGTGCGACACGGGTAACCGCAAAGATGGAGCGCGTATCATCCTTGACGCTCCACAACACCTCGACTTTTACGGTCTTGTAGTCGGCGGTCACACCGTTTGCGTCGTTCTCGTCGAGTCCGTCTTCCGGCGCATCCGTGTACTGGATGAGCGTACGTACCGTGTAGGGGATGCCATTCAAACTCACCTGCTCGACCTGGGGCACGGCACCTGCCGGAATGCCGCCAACGGTGCCGACCGCCCCGTATGGGAGGGAGCGCAACGATTCGACGCGCTCAGTCATGAGAGACACCGCGCCAGTTTTCGCCTTGGTCGAGAATACGAGCTCAATGGAAAGCCGGAACGCGCCGAAAATCGCTAGAAAGACAAGCGTCATCACCGCAACACCGACGATGGTGTCGATGAGGGTCAGGCCCCGAAGCGGCACGCCGCTTCGGGGTAGGGATACAGAACACGCGGTAAGCGGTATGCGTAAAGTGGTGCGCTGTGCAATGTTCCCTGTACCCTGTCTCATGTCTTTTGTCGCCCACATGCCTCTTGTTGTGCATCTCCTATAGGGCGCCTGACAGTGAATAAATCGGTGCGATCATGGAGATAGCGAAGAAGCCGACAGCACCGCCAATGACCAGCATCAGGAACGGCTCGATGATGGTCGAGAGGTCTTTCGTCTGTTGTTCAACCGACTCTTCGTAGAACTCCGCGGCCTCTTTGAGGAGCGGGCTCAAGCGCCCCGTCTCCTCGCCCACTGCAACCATCTCGGCAATTAAGGGCGGATAGAGGTTCGGGTGCTTTTCGAACATTTCTGACAGCGCCTCCCCTTTCTGCACTTTCTCCGCCGCCTCCGCGAGCACCTCCTGGTAGTAGCTGTTCTGGATGACATCCTTCGTAATCGAGATGGAGAGCACGACGTCAACGCCGGAAGAGAGCAGTGATGACATGGTGCGGGCCGTGCGGGCCGCGTTCGTTTCCATCACCAAGAAACTGATGACTGGCGTGTGGAGCATGGTCCAGTCGAAGATGCGCTTGCCGCGCGAAGTGTGCAGCGCAAGCACGACGCTGCTGATCGCGCCGAAAAGGATGAGGAGCGACACGAGCGGATTTGACGAAAGGAAGTTCGAGATGCTGATGACGAGTTGGGTGGTCGGCGGCAGTTCGCTACCGAGCTCTTCAAACGTCTGCGTTAACGTCGGCACCACGTATATCAACATCAGGATGCCGATGCTGAACATGGCGATGAGGACGATTGTAGGATACATCAGCGCACCGCGGATCTTCTTCTTCAGGCGGTTCGCACGATCCATCTGGAGCGCGACTACGCGAAGGGATTCCGCGAGCTTGCCACTCTCCTCGCCGGCGCGCACCATAGAAATGAGGAGCGGCGAGAAGACATTCTTGAACTTTGCCAGGCCGTTAGAGAGCGTGCCGCCGCGGCCCACCTCAGCGACGATAGCGGAGAGGATGGATTTCAGGCGCGAGTTCTTGGTCTGCTTGCCCATGGCGGCAAGCGCGCGCGAGGTTGTGAGTCCCGCCTCGAGCATGGCGGCGAGATTCCGGGTCAGGACCACCTTCTCGTCGTCGGACACACCGTGGAGTGCGTCTGTAAGTGACGCGAGCGAAAACGAGAGAAAGTGGCGCTTCGTTTTTTCTTCTATCTTCACTAATGTGTCGCCCCGCTCGCGGATATCGCGATATACCGCAAAGCGGTTCTCAGCTTCAAGTGTCTCCTCATAAGAGGTTTTGTCGGGGGTAACGGCAGTAATTTTAAATGTCGACACAATACACTAATTGTACGCCAGATTTTTGTATTTGAATTTATATTTCCCAAACAAAACCGCCCGAGCATACTGATGAATTTGCTCGGATGACTCCCTTGCCGTTGTATTTTTGGCACTAAAAAATATATCCGCTCACCACGCGCAAAACCCCTTCAATAGCCGACCCACACCAAAATACCCGACGTCGGATGTCGGGTATTTTGGTGTATACTTTTTTCATGGAGCTATACCACCTACTCAACCGAGGCACAGATAAACGCAACCTCGTTATGGATAATCTTGACCGCCGCCGCTTCGTTCGTAATTTATATGAAATGAACGATAAGCGCCCGGTCGACCACATTGACCGAATACCCGACATCCGACGTCGGGTAAATACGAAGCGGCGGCAAGAGCGCGAACCTTTCGTTCAAATACACGCGTGGTGCCTCATGAACAATCACTACCATTTACTTGTTTCTGAAATTGCAGAGGGCGGGGTGAGCAAATTCCTGAAGAAGCTCAACATGGGATATTCAAAATATTTCAATGCGCGTCATGAACGATCCGGCACGCTATTCCAAGGGAAAACAAAAAAGATTTTAGTAGAGCGCGAGGCGCATTTCATGTGGATTCTCCACTATATTCACTTCAACCCGCTCGATTATTTCAAACAAGCCGGCAATTGGAGAAACCAGTGTCTCACAAAACCTGAACGCGCTATCGAGTGGCTCAAACAATATCATTGGTCAAGCTTCCGCGATTACGCCGGAGAGGAAACATTTCCCGAAATTGTCACTGGCTCTTTCATGTTCGAGAATCGCGCAAAACATGTACGCGAAGCGTATCGCTACCTTTCTTCGCTCGGGTCCGCTACCCCGCTACCTCTATCTGATTTCGAATAAAATACCCGACGTCCGACGTCGGGTATTTTATTCGCTGACGACACGAAGAACTTCTTCGATAGTGGTAATGCCGGTGGCCGCTTTGAAAATCCCGTCTTCGAGCATAGTGAGCATGCCTTCCTGCCGCGCCTTCTTCTGTATCTCGTCAGTTGAGGCGTTCTTCAGAATAAGTTCGCGTATGGTTTCCGTCACCAGCAGGATTTCATGGATGCCGATGCGCTCTGAATAACCGTCATGGCACTCCTCTGTAGGCACGGGCTTATAAAAAGGTATTGAGGTTAATGTATCGTTCTTGCCGATATGGCCCTCCTCCTTGAGCGCCTTGAGAAGGCGTTCGACATCCAGTTCCGCTTCGAGTTCCGTCGCTTCTTTTGCCGAGAGCGTATATTCCTCGCGTTCCTCGCAGAGTTTTCGGACCAAGCGCTGGCCGACGATAACGCGGAGTGTCGAGGTGAGGAGAAACGACTCGACCTCCATGTCGACGAGGCGCGGGATGGCCGCGGCGGCGGAATTGGTGTGGAGTGTGGAGAGAACGACGTGGCCGGTCAAGGCAGCGTTCACCGCAAGCGAGGCTGTTTCTGCGTCGCGTATCTCGCCGACCATGATGATGTCCGGGTCCTGGCGCAGGATTGACCGGAGACCGTTCGCGAATGTGAAATCGATATCGGGCCTGACCTGGGTCTGGTTCACGCGCGGCATCTGGTACTCGATTGGGTCCTCTACAGTTGAGATATTTACCTCTGGGGTGTTCAGGATATCAAGGATGGTGTAAAGCGTCGTGGTTTTACCAGACCCCGTCGGGCCGGTGACGAGTATCATGCCGGTCTTCTGGCGCGTGGCGTCGTGGATATGCTCAAGCCCCGTGCCGTGGAGCCCTAGGGACTCGAGTGTATACCCGCCGCCGCCTTCACGAAGAAGCCGCATGACCACCTTCTCGCCGAAGTACGTGGGCAGAACAGAGACACGAAAAGATACCCGCTCATTGTCCGCCTCTATCTTGAACCGGCCGTCCTGCGGCAGGCGCTTCTCGTCAAGTTTGAGGTTCGACAAAACCTTGATGCGCGCAACGATGCCTGAAGCAATGTGCGTGGGAAGCTCCATCGCATCGTGGAGAATCCCGTCGATGCGGTAGCGGATGAGAAGTTTTTCCTCCATGGGCTCGATATGTATGTCGCTCGCCCCCTGAATGACGGCGTGCCTCAAAAGCGTGTCCACGACCTTTACCACCGGCACATCTTCAGCCAGCTTGGCGAGGCCTTTATCGTCCAAGGCCGCCGTGTCGACGATGGCGGCGCTGGCGCCCTTGATGATGTCGCCGAACTCCTCCTTCAAACTCTTCTGGTACTGAAGGAGCGCGCTTTTAAGTGACGCCGTGTCGGTCAAGCGCGGCTGAATCTTCAGCCCCACCTTCTTCTTGATGAAGTTGATGGCGGTGAGGTCGTTGGTATCGAGCATCGCGACCTCGAGCGCCTCCGGTGTTTTCTTATACGCGACGATGTTGTTCTTGCGGGCAATGGGTTCTGGAATGAGCGCGAGAACCTCAGGGTCTATCTTGGTGTCGGAGAGCGCGATAAAGGGGATGCCGAGAATGTGTGCTTGCATCCTCCGTACATCGTCCTCAGAGAGCGTGCCGAGGGAGACGATGGCGTCCTTAAGCTGCATTTTTTTGTCACTGGCGTGCTTTTCGGCCGCCTCGATATCCTTCCGAGACACCAGCCCCGAGTCAATGATGAACCGCTTGAGTTCAGCGTCGGTAACGCGCATACCTTTATAGTAACGTGAAAAGTTTGCATGGCCGGGGAAATGGGTGTATGCTCGTCCTACAACCGAATAGTAGCTTTGTGATACCGATGCCCTCGCATCGGATTTTTATTTCTCTCAAACGCTACCATTCGCATGAAACGCATATGACATTCGATCTCAAAGGAATACAACTCGTTCTCGACCAACTCGCGGAAGAGCGCGGCATCCCGCGCGAGAAGATGCTGGAAGCAGTGGAGGGAGCGCTCGCGACCGCGTATAAAAAGGAATACGGCCAGCGCGGGCAGATTGTGCGCGCGCATTTCAACTCCGAGACCGGTGCGGTGGATTTCTATCAGGTAAAGCTCGTGGTTGACCCGAGTGAGGTCAGGATGGATGAAGAAGAGGAGGTGGGTGAAGACGACGAGCGGCCGCACTACAACGAAGAACAGCATATGTTCCTCGAGGACGCGAAGCGCATCAAGCGCGACGCTGAGGTCGGCTCGGAAATCATCTTTCCGTTGGAGCTGAAGACCGACTTCGGGCGCATCGCCGCACAAACCGCCAAACAGGTCATCATGCAGAAAATCCGCGAAGCGGAGCGCTCGAGTGTCATGGAAGAGTTCGGCGGCAAAGAAGGCGACGTAGTATCCGGCATCGCGCAGCGGGTCGAGCGCGGGAATCTCTACGTAGACCTGGGGCGCGCAACCGGCATCATGCCGTACAACGAGCAAATCCCAGGTGAGCGCTTCAGGCCGGGTGAGCGCATCCGCGCGTACCTTTTCTCTGTTGAGGAAGGCCAGCGGGGGGTGTTCCTGCGGCTTTCGCGCGCGCATCCGAAGTTCCTCGAGAAGCTCTTCGAGATGGAGGTGCCTGAGCTTGGAAGTGGCGTCATTGAAATTAAAGCTATCGCGCGGGAAGCGGGCAGCCGTTCCAAGGTTGCTGTCCATGCGCTTGACGAGCGCATCGACCCGGTCGGCGCCCTGGTGGGGCAGCGGGGCGTGCGCGTCTCGACCGTTACCTCGGAGCTTGGCGGCGAGCGTATCGATATCATCGAGTGGTCTGAGAATCCGGCTGAATTCATCGAGGATGCGCTTTCACCCTCCGAGGTACTGTCGGTCGAACTGAACGATGAGGAGCACCGCGCGACGGTTGAGGTGACCGACGATCAGCAGTCGCTCGCCATCGGCCGTGGCGGCCAGAACGTGCGGCTCGCCGCACGGCTCTCTGGCTGGGCCATCGATATACGCTCGGCGCATGGCGAGGAACTAGCCGAGACCGACGGCGACGTTGTCTCCATTCCGGCGGCCGAGGAAGCACCTGCGGAGAGTAATGTAGAGCCGAGCGCCGTGCCGCATGAAGAGATGCCGCGCGATGAGGACAACGCGCTTGAAGCGGGAATCGAAAAACAGGAAGGCGCGGCACAGCCGCCAGCTGAGGAGTTACGTTCCGAAGAGGAGAAGGAAGTGGGCGCGAACGAAGTGGAAGCGATACAAGGGGCGCCGGAAGAGATGGATGAACAGGCCGACCTGGACCCGACAAAGAAGCAGGATTAATCGGTTACAATACATATCATATGAACCTGTGGCACGATATCGAACCGGGAGACGCGAACGAAATAAACGTCATCATTGAAATTCCGCGAAACTCCCGCAACAAGTATGAAATAGACAAGGACACGGGGTTGATTGCGCTCGACCGGGTTTTGTACACCGCGCAGGTCTACCCTATCGACTACGGCTTTGTGCCGAAAACCTATTGGGACGACGGCGACGCGCTGGACGCGATGGTTCTGACCACCGAGCCGCTCTCGCCCGGTATCGTGGTGCGTGCACGCGCCGTGGGCATCATGGATATGGTGGACGGCGGCGACCCGGACGCGAAGATCCTCTGTGTCCCGACCGGCGACCCGCGCTGGAAGGATGTGAAAGATTTGGGAGATGTGAATCCGCACACCATAAAAGAGGTTGGGCACTTTTTCTGCACCTACAAACAGCTCCAGGGCAAGACGTGCGATATTAAAAGCTGGGAAGGCGCGGCGGAAGCAAAAGAGGCGTTCGAACGAGCGCGGAAACTGTATCAGGAAAAATTTGCAAAGTAAGACAGTAAACAGCCAC
>JBHHWQ010000003.1:0-27232 GCA_046756605.1 Minisyncoccia bacterium
GCGAGCCGCTTCCGCCGCCTGCGCTGTGGCTCAATCCAGACATCAAAGACATCGATTCGTTCACCATGGACGACATCAAGCTCAAAAACTACGAGTCACACCCGCCGATAAAGGCTGACATGGCCGTCTAACTATATGCAAGTAAAAGGAATTATTTTTGATTTCTTTGGTGTGATTGTTGCTGAAGTTGGCCACCTTTGGTTTGAAAAACACGCTCCTAATCAATTAGGTAAACTTCAAAAAACTTACTTCCGACAACAGGACCTTGGTGAAATAAGTGCCGACGATTTATTTGGCAAACTTGCAGAACTAAACCACAGTAACGCTGATCGTGTGAGAGAAGAGTGGACAAAAACTGCACATTTGAAACAAGACGCTGTCGACTACATAAAAGAGCTCCGAGAAACATATAAAATAGCATTGCTCAGTAACGCTGCATCTTCGTTCATACGCCACCTGCTCGAAAAACATGGACTGGCACCCATCTTTGACGAAGTGGTAATTTCGAGTGAAGTGCGCATGGCAAAACCAGATCGAGATATATTTGAACTCACACTTACGCATCTAAATCTACTTCCTCAAGAAACTGTTTTTATAGACGACAACCCGGCAAATATTGAGGGAGCGAAGAAAATAGGCATCCGAGGCATTCTGTTTAAAGATACCCAAACACTGCGGAATGATCTCGCCCCTCTCCTTGCTTTGTAAATTTTGAATTTTGATTAATTGGCTGTACTCTAAAGAGTAATGGCACTCTCCGACAAAAAAATTCTGGAGCGCATGAAGAACGGCTCGGTGGTGATTGAGCCGTTTGATAGAAAAAATCTCTCAACCTCAAGTTATGACGTGACACTCGGCGAATGGTATTTTCGCGAAGAGCGTCCTGAAGCATACAAAAATCTCTACAATGTTTACAGCAAATCAGATACGAGCCGTGTATGGGGCACAAAACCTGTGCACGCTGAAAAAGCGTCGAAAGCGCTCGCCCATTTCAATTTCAAGTTCGAAGGCATCGCGCCAGACGATAAAGTAATTTTACTCGAGCCGGGAGAAACCATTCTCGCGCACACGAACGAGTTCCTCGGCGGCAGAAACGAAGTAACCACCATGATGAAAGCGCGCTCAAGTTTGGGTCGAAACTTTATCGAGGTGTGTAAGTGCGCCGGCTGGGGTGATGTGGGGTATGTGAACCGTTGGACGATGGAAATCACTAACAACTCGCGCCACTACATCATTCCGCTCGTAGTCGGCAGGCGCATCGCGCAGATTGTATTCTTCGAGACCGGCCCGATCCAAAAGAAAGATTACGCGGCCAAAGGCAAGTACCAAACAACCACGGACCTGAAGAAAATAAAGAAAGAATGGAGACCGGAGATGATGCTGCCTAAACTCTGGAAGGACCGCGATATCAAAAAGAAACGTACATAAATAATTATGAACTATCATACCAGTGTTTTGGGGAGTAAGTGGCCGAGCGGCCCGGAGCGCTCCCCAAAACACTGGTATGGGAGTGAATAAGAGCATGAGCATCGTTCTCATCGCCGCAATCGGGAAAAACCGAGAGCTCGGCAAGGGCCCAGAGCTTATCTGGCACCTGCCGGACGACCTAAAGCGATTCAAGGCGCTCACAACCGGCCACCCTATTATTATGGGCCGGAAGACCTTTGAATCCATCAGTAAGCCCCTGCCGAAGCGGGTGAACATCGTTGTCACGCGAAGCGCCGACTTCCGCGCCGAAGGTGTGGTTATCGCACACTCCGTCGAGCAGGCGATCGAGCTTGCAAAGAGTTTTGATACTGAAGCAGTGTTTGTCATTGGCGGCGGCGAGATATATGCGCAAGCGCTTCCCTATGCCACGCGCCTAGAGCTTACGCTCGTAAACGCCGAGGAGCCGAGCGCAGACGTGTTCTTCCCGGAATTCGCTCGCGAATTCCGGGTGGTTTCAAAAGAAAAACCCCGAGAGGAAAACGGAGTTTCGTACACCTGGGCTGTATTTGAGAGGAAATAACCCTATTTCACGTCGATCCACACATATTTTCCTGCTAGAAAGTTGCGCGGACCCGCCTCGCGCCGTCGCGCTCCGGCCGATCGACGTTGCATTATTTCACGTCGATCCCCATTGAACGCGCCGTGCCTTCCATAATCTTCATCGCGGCCTCCACATCATTGGCATTTAAGTCCTTCATCTTCATCTCGGCCGCTTCCTTGAGTTGGGCGCGAGTGATGGAACCCGCCTTCGAAGCCGGGGTATTGCCGGAGCCCTTGTCCTTGCCAGCGAGTTTGAGGATAATCTTCGCGGCCGGCGGCTGCTTCAGAATAAAGTCAAACGAGCGGTCTTCGTATACGGTGATAACCGCCGGAATGATGTTCCCGCGCATCTCTTGCGTTTGCTGGTTGAACTGGTTGATGAACTCGCCGATGTTAATGCCGGCGGGCCCGAGCACCGTGCCAAGAGGAGGCGCAGGTGTTGCCGCGCCGGCAGGCGCCTGCACTTTGATGACTTTCATTACCTTCTTTGCGGCCATATACGTTTTCCAATACTACTTAAATCTTCCGTACTTGCAAGAAATCGAGCTCGACCGGGGTTTCGCGCCCGAACATTGATACCAGAACCTTCACCTTGCCCTTCTCCTCGTCGATCTCGCCGATCCGACCCTCAAGCTCCTTAAACGGCCCATCCACGACGACCACCGCCTCGCCGGGCGTAAAGTCAATCTTGTGTTTCGCGGTGTCGGACTCCATGCGCTTGAAAAGCGCGGCGAGCTCCTCTTCCCCGAGCGGCACCGGCGTAGTACCCGCGCCCACGAAGCCTGTCACGCGCGGGGTATTCCTGACCACGAACCAGCTCTCGTCGTCAACGATCATGTCCACGAGGATGTAGCCCGGGTACACTTTCTCTTCGACGGTTTGGCGCTTGCCGCCCACGACCTTTATCTTCTTCTCGGTCGGGATGACCACGTCGAAAATCTTTCCCTGCATGCCGAGGGAATCGATACGCTGTTTGAGGTTTCGCTGGACCGCGTTTTCGTATCCTGAATACGTGTGCACGGCGTACCATCCGCGTTCTCCCTGTACTTGTTTTGCCATATACGTAAAAAGATTAACGGACGATGAACTGAACCGCCGCGGTAAACACATAGTCGAGCCCGCCGAGGAGCGCGGCAACCGCAAGCGAGATGGCGATAACTAGCGCGGTATAGCCGACCGCCTGCGGCACGGTCGGCCACTTCACGTGGCTCATCTCGGCGCGTACGCCTGCAAGGTAGTCGAGGAATCCTTTCATGGATTTAAAAAGACCCTTCTCGGGGCCTTTTTAAAGATACCAAATTCGGCCATAAAGTCAACCGGACTGGTACTTTATGTGCATATCAGCGATCGAAAGTTATTTTCTTAAATTCCAGAGAAAGTGTAGCACCACTGCTATAAACACTCCCACGCCCACTGTGATCCAGTCGACGTTTGTATCAAGTGCTTCGTGAACACGATTCATCGTTAGTCCGTCATTATTTTCCATACAATTATCGTTAGCATTGTTGTTATTTATTAAATAAGTAAGTTGAGATTTCTTTACGAGATTATTTTAACAAAAATATGTATTTTATCAAGTTGTTTTATGTTCTGGTTAGGAGGGTGGCGATCGTACAACGCGATACATGGTACCATTCATCCATGTATGGAGGTTGTGCTTATTTACACATTCGCGAGTGTTCTTGGTATCAGCATTATCTCCCTGACCGGAGTCATCACGCTCTCTCTTAAGGAAGAGGTGCTTCACTCCGGCATGCACCTCTTTATTGGGCTGGCTGCAGGGGCGCTTCTTGGCGACGCGTTCATCCACCTAATTCCCAAAGCGTTTGAAGCGGGTATAGAAGGCGCAACCTTCTCTGTCGCCATCCTCGGCGGGATACTTTTCTTCTTCGTGCTTGAGAAGTATCTACGTTGGCATAACAGCCACAAGAATGCCGACCATTCGGAATGCCGCCCGGGCGAGTTCTGTGCGGTCGGGAAAACGAAGCCGCTGGGAACACTCATCCTGGTCGGCGACGGCGTGCACAATTTCATCGACGGCGCCATTATTGCGGCAAGCTACGCGGTGTCGATTCCGCTCGGCATCGCCACTACGATCGCGGTGGCGCTCCACGAGATTCCGCAGGAAGTGAGTGACTTCGCGCTCCTCCTCCATTCTGGCTTCAGAAAGGCGCGCGCTCTCTTCTGGAACCTCGGTTCTGCACTAGTCGCTGTTGTCGGCGCTTTCGCGTTCTTTGCCGTGGGCGGCATACTCGAGCGCATTGAACCGCTGGCCATTACCTTCACGGCCGGCGGCTTCATATATATTGCGGCGGCGAACTTGGTGCCAGAACTTCACGAAACGGACCACCCTGGCCGCTCGGCGCTCGAACTCATCGCGGTTCTCATCGGCATCGCGCTCATGTTCTCGCTTCTGGGGCTTGAATAACACCTTTATTTTCGCTATATAAATCCCGCTGTATGAACGGGATGAGCGCTAAGATGGCGGGATGGCGGTAGAGCTCCATGCGGTTGATAACCGCGCCAGTTAAAAGTCCCACGACGCCGGTTTTCTGCTTGCAGTTTTCCTCGCCAAAAACAATGTCGCCCGCCTCTCCCAGTTCTTTCTTCTCTTCAAGAACGAGCCGGCGGATTTCGGGTGGTGCAAGAAACACGGCAGAACGGCCCTTCCCTTCCGTGCCGTCTGTCGACTCAATGACAACCCAAGCGAACTCGTGCAATTCGCCGTCGATGTCTTCCACGCCGCCTTCAATGCCCACGAAGAAGGCGGCGTGCGGTACGCGGTCTCTCACGTACTGCACGCGAGCGCGTACGCCGCGAAGCGTCTCTGCATCCGAAAGTGGTTGGTCGGAAACTCCGGAAACACTCTTCATTGTCTCGAAAGAAAAAATATGCTCTGGAAACATCGAGGTAAACGCGAGTTCCGTGGCGTTCCGTTTTACGGGATTCTCCGACGCGACAACAACAAGCATCGCCTCGTTGTTGTCGGTGTGCGGCATGCGTGCATTGTAGCAGTGTATCGGGTCAGTTGCCGAAGCCGAGCGCCGTGGGGAACCTACAGCGTGCGGTTGCGGGCCGTTTTCCTTCAAGGCGGAACTCGCGGTGCACGCGCCATACGCGGTCTGTCGGTTCTTTCTTCATGATGGCAAGTGATTCGATGGTATCGGTGAATGCCGGCCGCTCCGCGCGGATATAGCGCCACACGCGCTGGAACTTCCGGTACGTCAGGAACCGTGCGACCGATGCGTGCAGCTTCTCGCCTTCGTGGTGCGCGGGCCGCATCCAGTCGAGCTCGTTTAAGGACGCGACGCAGGAACGCGCGAGCGCGAGTGCTTCGCGCGAGCGTGGAATGTCAAGATAGACGGTCTTGAACCCGAACCGGCCGAACCCTTCAAACATAATTCGTTCGGGACCATTCGTGGCGGTAAGGTGCGCGAGCACGTCCTCAACTTCGGCAATCTGCGTTCTGTTCGCGTTGAAATTCTTGATTGTAACGTGCGGATGCACCCGCTCGTGAAGCGGCATGATACGAAAACGTTCCGACAGGTGCGCGGTTAAGGCGCGGTGGTACCGAGCAGCATCTCCGGAGAGAAGGTGCGCTACAAAGTACGTTGTCATCTGTCTGTATTATACCCGCTGGTGCTGTTTCGTTTTATGATCCTTCCACATCCAGTGTACGCCGACCTCGTGCCGCAAGAAAAACCAAAGCGTGTGGGCGACAAAAAGGATTGACTGGAGGATGAGCGCGAGACCTGTCGCAGTCCAGAATGAGCCAGTGGTCACCCAGAAGAATATGTTCGTGATGATGAAGGCGATGACTCGCCACTCGAACGAAGCGAAAATAGAATGAATTACTTTTTCACGCATTGGATGTAGGTAAAAAGAAAAAATCCTGTTGAATGCATGCCATCCCTACCGTACTCCCACTACCGGGGGTCTGGCAAGGACTTATACACAGATAGCGTACTTTCACACTACCGGATCTCGAACGACTTAGTGGGTACCTGGTCGGGCGAGCGCTCAACGACAAGGTATGCGCGGCCGATGACTCTGCCGTCTTCTGTCTCAACTGAGAGGCGCCACCTGCCGGGAGCCGGGTTTTCCGTGAACGAGAATCCGCGGTAGCCGCCCTGCCTGCCGCCGGTAATCGGAAACTGCACGGTGTGCCGCGTCGTCCAGACTCGCCGCGCTTCATTCCACACCTGCCACCGGTGTACCACTTCCGCGTCGAGCGCGGCCGGTGCGAAAACGGCAGTATATGCATACGCGCGCTCGCCGCGTGCGAGTGTAAGCCGCGTTCCGGATAAGGAAAGATACCGCTCGAAGAAAACTCTTGATTCGTCTTCGGCAATATACGCATCGCTGGTGCGCATGACTGTGTGATAGAACGCGGCATCTTTAAGCGTAAGCGGTATCGGCGGTATGAGGTTGGTGAAATAGAGCGCCGTGATGGTAACGAGCACCAGCGCCGCCCCGCGTGTGATACGCCGGCGGTTTTCAGAAAACACGCGTGGTGCTATGAGCGCCAACAGGCGGCGAAGCGCGATGAAGATGACAGCGGCGGTTGCAAGCGCGACGACGAATGAGAGGGCGCTGATGGAACGCAATACGATAGGAAAGAGGAGGGCGAAAAAGAGAGTGAGGTTCAAGAAAAGGAGTGTGGTGTGGAACGGCAGGCGGTACTTTTGAAGCTTCAACGTCTCGTTGCCGACCGCCGCGGTCGCGACAAGCACATAGAACGGCCAGCTCGCCTGGAGCGATCCGCTTGCCGAATAGAGGACAAGGAACGCCGAAAGCAGGTTGCCCATCGAGTACTGCTGAAGCACCGGAAGCCAAGCGCGAATCTTGCCGAAGAATGATTCGCGTTCTTCAAACGGAATGGCAAGAACGAGTATGGTGAACGCGACAATGAAAAGATGCGCGGCAAGCAGTGTGAGTGCGAGCGATAGGTTGATGTTTCTGAACGTGACGATGTCGACCAGGAAACCGAAGATGAGCGCCACCGTAGCGAGCCGGTGCTTGTTCCGCCTGAAGTAGCTGATGATATTCCTGAGCGTGTTCATGTTTTTTGCAACAGCCGCCGCACTTCTTCATCCGACGTCTGCGGGAACGCATCGTAATACGCACCGACCGCGCCGCGATACCGTTCTTTCCCTTCCAGTACGACCACGCGGTCAGCTTCGCGGCGAAGCGACTCGGCGACGCTCTGTGGCGCGCACGGCGTTGCAACAACTACGCAACTCGGCCGTTTCGCGCGAAGTGCTCGTATGGCGGCGTGTATGGTCAGACCCGTCGCAATACCATCATCGACAATAATCGCCGTTTTCCCTTCGGGTGAAACCCCGCGGCGGCCTGCACGATACACAGCGCTCTGGCGAAGAGCTTCCGCACGTTCCCGCTCGACCGCATCGGCAAGCCATGCGCCGTCAAGCGCGCGTCTCTCGGCTTTGTCGCACAGCATCTCGCCGTCTTCAGCCACCGCGCACACCGCATATTCTGGATTGTTTGGGTGGCCGATTTTACGGCTTATTACAAGGTCTAAAGGAACGCCGAGCGCATCTGCTACCGGGCGCCCGACCGGCACCCCGCCGCGCGGCAGAGCGTACACCACCGCGTCTGTGCCGCGATATTCCTCAAGCGCCTGCGCCAGTTTGTTGCCTGCATCAACCCTGTTTTTAAAAGGGGCCATCGTGGGCGACTGGAGGGACTCGAACCCTCGACCACCTGGACCACAACCAGGGGCTCTACCAGCTGAGCTACAGCCGCCATGCTACAGAACGTATATAACCACGCGCGAGTATAGTTGAGCAAGAGATAGATAATGAAATTCGGATGTCCGACATCCGAATCGACGGGAATCCGAGCCTCTGGCCCGCACATGTAAAGAAAAACAGTGCGCAGGAGAGGACTTGAACCTCCACGGCCTTGAATGGCCACAGGCCCCTCAAGCCTGCGTGTCTACCAGTTTCACCACCTGCGCGTGGTTTGTATTCTCGTCTATTTCACCGCTTTTTGCAATACGCGCATTCCGCGAAAATACGCTCTAGTCTAGCTCTGTAGCGATGGACAGTTCGTGCACGCCCCAACCAATTATTGCAAGGGTTGCAAGAATCAAAAAGCCCGCGACGGCTTCAATTGCGTCATGTTTCTGTGCTTCTTGGTCGGTTTCTTGTGTTGCCATACATCCAGTATACCAAAAAGAGGCCTAGGCCTCTTTTTTTCCTCTTTCTTCGCTCGGTTCAGTTTCGGGTTCCGGCTCTGCCGCTTTTTCTTCCGCGCCGTCCGATTCGGCTGTTTCTTGTTCGATGTTACCTGCTGGCTGGTTTTCTGCCGTCTCTGTATCGGCATCTGTTTGAGATTCTTCGGCAGACAAGCGCTCGGCCGCTTCACGCTCGCTTTCGGTCGCCATATGGACGAGCTTCATGTTGCGCAACTGGCGGCGAATCTCGCGGGCAACCTTCTCACGGATGTAGTAGAGCTTTGCACGGCGCACCTTCGAGCGGCGAACAATCTCTATCTTGTCGATTAAAGGCGAGTAGAGCGGGAATATTTTCTCAACGCCCACGCCTGAGAGTGTCGTGCGCACGGTGAAAGTGGCGCCAGCTTCTGTGCCGTGCTTCTTCGCGATAACCAGCCCTTCGAACACCTGGATGCGGGTCTTCCCTTTCTCTTCAATCTTCTGGTGCACGCGCACGGTATCCCCGGCACGGATGCCGAGATTCTTTCTCTCCTCCACATTCACTGGAGAAACCATTGTCGGTTCTATTGCGACGGTCATGTTGGGGAAAAATACCACGCCTCGGAAATTTAAGCAATATTTGAGAGGCGATTCTCGGCTTCGACGAAGTTCGGCGGGAGTGGAGCTTCAAACGTTTTACGTTCGCCGGAGGGAAGTGTGAGCGCGAGCCGAAAGGCATGGAGCGCGGGACGCTCGAAGCCCAAGAGGCACGGCTTACCCGAAGCGTACAGCGGGTCGCAAATAATCTCGTTGCCGCGGTGCTTAAGGTGCACCCGTAGCTGGTGGGTTCTGCCAGTTTTCGGAGCAAGCTCAAGGTATGAAACCCTTTCATCGGTCTCGGGGTCGCGCCCCCGCTTCAAAACCTTCCAGTCGGTAACGGCCGCGCGGTGTTTCCTGGTTTCGTCTTTTCGGCGCACACCCCAGCGCGGCGGGGTGGCGCGGATGCGCACGATTTCTGCTTCAATAGTGCCGCTGTCTTCCTTCGGGTGGCCGTACACAAATGCGCGGTACGTTTTCTCCGCTGCGCGATTTTGGAACTCTTTTTTGAGATGCGCGTACGCGCCCTGCGTTTTGGCGACCGCCAAAACGCCGGACGTCGTGCGGTCCAGCCGGTGCACAATACCGGGGCGCGGTATCGTCTTTCCTTGTGGTGATACCCACGGCTCGCCCACCGTTTTTGTTTCCGGCCACCGGGCCGCTACCCACTCGGCGAGCGCCGGCTCCTCGGTCCTGCCGTCGGAGTGGACGATAAGCCCCGCGGGCTTATTCACGACCGCTATGTCATCGTTTTCAAAAATAATTTCTGGCTCCACTTTCCTACACTATCATTTCCCGTGCCGCCGTTCGCGGCTCTGGTACTCCTTAAAAACCTCTTCTAGCTTCTCGATGGTCATCTCGGGCCAGTGCTCATCGACAAAAAAGAGTTCACTGTACACGCTCTCCCACGGCAGGAAGCCGGAGAGACGCTGTTCGCCCGAGGTGCGGATGACCAGGTCCGGGTCCTGCATGCCGTCAGTAGCAAGTAAGTTTGAAAACGCCGCCTCATCAACTTCCCTTCCTTCCTGTACCGCACGGTTCACCGCATGGATGATGTCTGCGCGGCCGCCGTACGAGAGCGCGAATGCAACGACGATACCGGTGTTGCCTTTTGTCTTTTCCTCGACCTCGGTAAAGATGGCCTGAATATCTTCAGGAAAGTCGCGCCGAGCGCCGATGACGCGCACGCGCACGTTCTCCTTATCAAGCTCCTCGGCAACGGCCGCGAATTCACTGCGGATAAGCTCCATGATGTGCGCAACCTCTTCCGGCGAGCGGTTCCAATTCTCGACGGAGAACGCGTAGAGTGTTACGGACTCGAGCCCATACTCTTTTGCGAGGCGCCTCGCTTCTTTACCGAGCCGTTTGATGGTTGCGATGCCCGCTTGGTGCCCGTCAACGCCCGGCAGTCCGCGCGCCTTCGCCCAGCGGCGGTTGCCATCCATAATCACACCGATGGAGCGGATAGGCGTCGTATGCTTATCCATACACAATAGAGAAACTCGTAAACCCGCCCGTTGGTTTCGCCCATTGGAACGCGACATTCTCAACACGCGAGAACGGCGAACCTTTCTTGAGCGCCGCGATGAGCCGCTCGAGCTTTTCTTTCTCCCCTTCCGCGTACACGCGCACTGTGCCGTCTGGCAGATTCTCCACCTCGCCGCGCGCGCCGAGGGTGCGCGCTCGGTCGCGCACGTACGCGCGGAACATCACCATCTGAACGCGACCGGAAACGATTGCCGAAAACGCAGTGTCCACCAGCGTACTATAGCAAACCGGTTTGAAAAATGGAGCTGATGCACGTATCATGGGCGCCACGCGCGATTAGCTCAGTTGGTAGAGCAGCTCGTTTACACCGAGAAGGTCGGGAGTTCAAGTCTCTCATCGCGCACCAGAACAGAACTTAGCGGCCTTCGGCCGACTTCGGAACGGGCGGCGCTTCGCGCCGCCCGAGCATGCATCGGTCAAAAGCCAACGAGTCAAATTCTGGTGAGAACGATTCGGATGTCCGACATCCGAATTTTCCGAATCGTCAGATTTTGGTTTAATAATGCACTGACGAAACGCTGGAATTGAGGTACGCTTACCATGCCCCCGTCGTTCAATGGATAGGACAGCGGGCTTCTATCCCGCCGATGTGGGTTCGAATCCTACCGGGGGCGCAGGACGAGGAACATGCAATGCCGTAGGTGATTGTATGTTCGAGGCCAAGCCCTCGGCAAGCTCTCTTACCGGGGGCACATGAAACAAAAACAGCACCTGCGTGTTGTTTTTGTTTACATGGGCCGGCCGGAGCAATGTGAGGTCAGCAGGCCTAACTGCGAGGCGGGGTCGCGGAAATTTCCGAGTGTCTGACGAGGAAATTATCCGTGACCATAGGACGAGGAACATGCAATGCCGTAGGTGATTGTATGTTCGAGGCCAAGCCCTCGGCAAGCTCTCTTACCGGGGGCGCCCAAGGAGAAATTTCAGGATTTTTGAGCGCACTTGCGTGCGCTTGTTCAATGAAAGCGGAAAATTCGGATGTCGGACATCCGAATTTTCTGAATCGTAGTTTCTGTCTATTCTCTCCCTTCTCCAACCCTTTGGTGCTCAAAGCGATACAATCGCTGAAGTGGAGAAACAACAAACAAATCTTCAAAGTAACTAGACCTGCTCGAATTTCGTCCCATACGGCGCATACTAGCGCGAGGGATCTGGCGTTTGCGGAAGGCGGATGTTCCCTTCTTCATAATTGAGCGCCCTGGTTTCGTACAAAGCCGTAACGCGCTCGATCGTCTCGCGTGAGACGCTCGGCGCAGGGTCCGTGCCGGCGGCGCCCGGCGAAATGATGTCCCCCGAACGAAGCCCGAAGAAAAGGTAGCTCGCGATGAGCACCGTCCAGATAACAACGAGTGCTGAAAGTGCGAGCACGACGTACCAATCCCGCGTCGGATGCGGTTTCCCGAATGAGGCGATGAGAGCAAGAAATCGAGTTGCGTATTTCATGGTTTTTCTTTCACGAACGTTACGGCGACAGAGGCGAACCACGACGAGCCGCCAGAGCGTTCAAGTGATGCGCTTTCGACGCGCGCGGCCGCCGGAAGCGCTTCTAAGGTAGCTATGAAATCCGTCAGATTCGCGAACGTGCCGTCCGCCGAAAGGATGATGTCAACGCGCTCGTGGTAGCTCCATCCTGGAGGGCCTGATACCGACACTGACGAAATGGAGATGCCAACATTCTCACGATCTGCGACCGCCTCAACAAGCTCGATGACATCGACGACACCTTCGTCTTCAATGACATACCGGTCGAGTGTGGCGCGTTCTGTTTCAACCCCCTTCAGAAAAACCTCAATGGAGCGCGCCAGCGCGTCGCGGCGCGTCAAGGTCTCTGAACCCTGGAGTGCAACCTCGATGCGTTCTGTGGAGTTGTTCACATTGGTATAGAGGAACGCGTATGCGCCGAGCGCGGCGAAGAACACGAGTATGGATAGGACGAGGGGGAACACGTCTTTCATACCGTTCGCGGAAGGCGCTTTTTTCTTTTTTCCCGGCTGTGGTTTTTTCTTTTTCATACGTTCCTGTCGTGCCGCTCGTGCGCTACCGCTTTTCATAAACGGCCTGTATCGAAAAGCCGATATCCCTTTCTGCAACCAGCTGGGAAACCGGAAGTGCCGCTTCAGAGAACGCGCTCGCCGCACGAAGCGCGTCGGCGAATGAAAGGAGCGCCTGGCGCGTTGCCGCATCACCGCCGAGCGTAACCGTGGCACCCTGGTCTGTTCTTGTGAAAGAGAGCGAGCGGACGGAAATTCCTGCCGTAACCTCTTCTCCCACGGCGTCAATGAGGTCGGCGGTAAGGGCGCTTTCGGCGTACGTTTCCATAATCCGCACCCGCTCACCGAGCCGCGCCATGTCGGTGGTAACTGCCGCGCGTTCCTTCAAGCCCACCACTCCCTCCAGCGCATCGCGGTAGCGCTCGTATGAATCGGCACTTTCGCGCGATGTGAGATAGCTTGGTATGAGAAGTGTCCCACCGATAAGGAGCGCCGTAGCAAGTCCGACAAACACGAGTGTCGCGTAGCGCAGGTAGTACCGCCGCACGAGGCCCCGCTTCGTCTCTTGTGGCAAAAGGTTCACCATGGTTCGTTCTTGCAGGAGCGGAGCGCCAACCCCACAACAGTCGCGTACTCAAGCGACTCCTGATACGGCATCGGCGGCACCGCCTCATCAAGGTGGAACGCGTTCTCCCAAACACTCCCGACGCGCACCGGAATGTCAAACGCTCGGGCAAGGTATTCAGGAAGCCCTTTGAGGTTCGCATTGCCACCGACAAGAATGATAGTGGCAACAGGTTTACGTGGTACTTCGTCTTCGCCGGAACTGTTCCAGTAGGTGATGTGGCGGGCGACCTCGTCGCGGAGGACTGAAATGGTGGTCATGAGTGTCTCGTATAGTTCGCGGTTCCCTGCGCCTTCTAGGAACCCGCGCTCGTTCTTTATCTTTTCCGCCTCTTCGGCGGACACCCCGAAATGCTTCATGGCCGCAGCGGTAAGGGTTTCCCCACCAACATCGACGGTCGTCGTGAACCCCACGACGCCGTGGTCCAAAATCGCGACGCGCGTGGTCTTCCTGCCGAAATCAATGACCATAATGGTCTGCTCGCGGTCCTTTTTCGAAACAACCGCGCGTCCGAGCGCTTGCGACTCTATCTCCAGGGTCCGGAGCGTGATGCCGGCGCGGCGGAACACGTCCTGATAGAGTTCGATGACGCGGCGCGCGTAAGCGGTTACGGACACGATGGTGCCCGATGCGACACGACGCACGACCTCGTAGTCGAACAAGGCCTCTTCCGGCGGGATGGGCACGTGGGACTCGAGTGAGAATTCAACCGCAGTTCGAAGGTTCTGCTCCACATCAGGAACCAGCGTCTGGTAAAGATAGGCCTTGCGCTCCGAAAGCGACGCGTGCGCGAAGCGCACGTGTTCGCGAAGCCGGAACGATCGCAACACTTCGACCATTCGGTCGGGTTGTTCTATTTCCCCTCCTACTACAACGCCTTCGGCAAGCTCGGTCTCTCGGTATGATTCTAAGGCGCACTCACTTCCGCTCATTGAAAACAGGACCGACTTGACCGAGCCGGTGCCGATGTCGATTCCCGCGCCGGAGAGCGCGAGGTATGATGGCGGTGGGAACGCGTCTAAGACACGAGTAAGCGCATGCATAATTTCATTATAAACCCCGAATTGTTCCTCTCTTCTTATTGTACAAAGAAATAGAGCGCGCCAAAGACAATGGCGAGCGCCGTTAGGATTGTTGCGATGCGTCCCGCGCGTTTCATGAATGTGATACCAAGGAAAAGCGTAACCGCACTCACGAGCGTGTAGCGCGCGAGTCGTCCCAGGAACGCGCCGAGGGCAAG
Source organism: Minisyncoccia bacterium (assembly GCA_046756605.1). Taxonomy (GTDB): domain Bacteria; phylum Patescibacteriota; class Minisyncoccia; order Phycocordibacterales; family Phycocordibacteraceae; genus Phycocordibacter. The sequence goes on from JBHHWQ010000003.1 coordinate 14,205, forward strand.
GGTGATGAAGTCCACCTGGAAGAGTCCTGCGGCGATAACCACTGGTGTGTACGGAAACGGCGAGAACGCGCCGGCGAGAACCGCGATGAATGTGTAAGTATTTACTTGATCAGCCGCGGCCTCGACCAGACCCTCCATCCCAAACACTGCAACAAGCGGCTCAACGAGCGTGCTGAAAAAAAATACCGTTACGCCGTAGAGGAACACACTTCCGGCGAGCGAGGTAATCGTTGTCCAGAACGTGAGCCATACGACGCGCGTGCGGTTCGCGAGCACCATGAGCGCAAGGAACGGGTCCGTCGGAAACGGGAGGATAACCGTCTCAAAAAACGAGTATAGGCCAAGCCAGTATTCGGCGTGTTTCGTCTGCGCCTTCTTACGGAACCATTCCCAACGGGACGAGTGCTCCTGCGGCTCCGGCTGGGTATCTGTTTCCATAATGAAAAGCGCGGTGGGTTAGCGGATTTTACTTCCGGGTGGCACGGGTTTCGACGGCACGAGAAGCGTAAAATCGTCCCCTTCACCGGTCGCGAGGAGCATCCCGTTCGAGGCGAGCCCGCGGATGATGCGGGGTTCCAAGTTCACGATGAAAAGTAGCTGGCGGTTGATAATTGCCGTGGGTTCGACATACTCGGCGATGCCGGAGATGACCTGCCGCAGGCGTTCCTCGCCAAAATCAACCTCGAGCCGCAAGAGCTTGTCCGCGTCCGGTACCCGCTCTGCAACCGCGACTGTTCCAACCCGGATGTCCGCACGTTTGAATTCGTCAATCGATATGTTCATACGCCAAAGTTTATGGGTTATGTGAAATATAGCTGGTAAGAATAATCGCGGCCGCCTCCGCGTCTACCGGCGCGCCTTTCTTGCGCGCCGGCGAGCCGGCGGCGAGCCGGCGCGCTTCACGCGACGTATAGAATTCCGGCTCGAGATGGACCTGAATGCCTGTGGTGCGGGCGAGCTCGTCGGCAAATGCGCGTATGTCATTCATCACGGGGTTATCTGTTCCTTTGAGGTTTTTTGACTCCCCGACAACCACACCAATAACGCCTTCCTTCTGTATAATCTCTGCCAGCGTCGTAACCAGGTGCGCGTTGTTTTCGATAACCGTTTTGGGAAACGCCATCGTGCCGAGCGCGTCGGAGAGCGCGAGACCGACGCGTTTCGTCCCGTAGTCGATACCGAGAAGACGCATACATCTATTATATCGTGGTATGCTTGTCGCATATGTCGCCACTTTTCCTGAACGAGCCGGGGTTTGGCATTTTCGTTCTTGTCGTTACCCTCTGGACCCTGCCGTGGAAGGGATATGCTCTTTGGATTGCGGCAAAGAACGCGCACAAATGGTGGTTTATCGCGCTTCTCATTTTCAACACACTTGCGATTCTCGAGATTATCTATATCTTTGCAGTGGGCCGTCCGGCGCTGAAAGCGTCATCAGCGATGGAGCCCGAATAAGGAGGGTTGCGCTCTACGAAAATCGGTCGGCCGTGGGAAGTAATACACAGCGAACATTTTGGAACATATACAGAAGCGCGGAAGCGTGAACTATTTTTAAAATCATGAGTAGGTAGAAAATGGATCAAAGATACGGTACAAATGGGGTGAATCTTGGCTGCACTGCGGAGAGGTGCCGGAGTGGTCGAACGGGGTAGTCTTGAAAACTACTGTGCCAGAAATGGTACCGAGGGTTCGAATCCCTCCCTCTCCGCAGTGCAGCCAAGGTCCCTCCGCCAGTTGGAAATAGTCGCGCTTCAGTAGTTGTTTCATAATAAGAGGTACAATAAAAGGTATGGAGAAGAAGTTATCATGGATGGCAGAGGATGGCGGTACCCGTGGGAAGACAGGCGGGTGGTACTGGGCCGTGGGCATCCTCGCCGTGGGTGGCGCGGTAGCAAGCGTCATCGCTTCGAATATTCTTTTGGGCGTGCTGTTCCTTCTCGGCGGTTTCGCCATCATGCTCGCCGGCTCAAGGCCTCGCCTTGAGCGGCACTTTGCAGTAAGCGAACAGGGGGTGCATATCGATGCGCAAATCGTGCCGTGGGAACATATAACACGCTTTGCGATACATGACGAAGACACTGCCCCAATACTCGCGATCGAAACATCCACTTTGCTGGGCATCGTCACACTCCCCCTCTCCGGCACCGACTATCGGGACATTCGTATGGAGTTTAAAAACAAAAACATTGAAGAGGCGGATTCGCTTGATTCGATTGTGGAGGGTATCGCGAAGGTGCTTGGCATCTGAAGCGATGAAAAAACCACCGCGGTGTGTTACATTCCTGGGTACGCTCCAATCGTATGGAGCAATGCTCCCGTATAACGCCGGCATTCAGAGCCGGTTCATACTGGAAGCGCGTGGTAAGGTAATACGCTTTTCTTTTTACTACACAGCAACGAGAATATAAGCAAACTCCTATTCTCGTCTTGTTTGTAAAAGCCGCGTATTACGCTGAAGCACTATGCTCCCGTAGTTTAACGGATAAAACATCGGCTTGCGGAGCCGACGCTCCAGGTTCGATTCCTGGCGGGAGCACCAAATAAAAACTTCTCAATTTGAAATTGAGAAGTTTTTATTTCGCGGATGCCTTTTTGAGCCGGGCCGAGAGGCGCGATTTCTTCCGAGCGGCAGTGTTTCGCTTTATGGTTCCGCGCTTCGCCGCCTTATCGATGGCTTTGTAGGCGGCCGAAAGCGCCGCGTCCTGCTCTTTCCGGTCCTTCCCTTTCGTAAGCGTTGCCGCCTTCACGGCGCTTGCCATAGCCCGTTTCGTTCGGAGGTTAAATACGCGCTTGCGCTCCGAGGAGCGGGTTGCCTTCTTCGCGCCTTTCGTTATTGCCATAGTGCGCGTACAGTAGCATGCACTGTGGTGCGATTCAAGATTGGCGGCGCATAGCATATAATGCGCCTATGGTCGGGCATCTCGCGGGTACAGTGAAAGCGATTATTAAGAACACGCTCGTCGTCGGAACGGAAAGCGGGGTCGGGTACCGCGTGCACGTTCCCACGGCGCTCCTCGCCTCGACAGCCGAGGGCGACATGGTTTCGCTCTGGACGCATCTGGCGGTGCGCGATAACGCCCACGACCTCTATGGTTTCGTGAGTAAGGAGGAGCTCGCCTGGTTCGAGCTCCTCCTCTCCGTCTCAAGTGTGGGCCCGCGCTCCGCACTCTCCATCATGTCGAGTGCAGACATCCTCACGCTTGAAAGTGCGATTGTGAACAACGATGCGCTGGTACTCGCTCGAGCGTTCGGCATCGGGCGGAAAACGGCGGAGAAAATTGTGCTCGAGCTTAAAGAGAAGGTTGAGCCGGCGGACGGCACACGTGCAGGGGTGAACGGCGGTGAAGTAGTGGATGCGCTTATAAGCTTGGGGTATTCGGCAAAGGAGGCGCGGGATGCCGCGCGCGCGGTGCCGAAAAACATTGAGGGCACTGAATCGCGCATTCGCGAGGCGCTGCGGCAGGCGGCGGGAGGATAGCGATACACGGCGCATATTTTTTTCATGTTGCAGAGAATTAAGAACCTGCTCTGGCACCCCGCGCTTGTGTTCGCCGCGGCGGTTCTTGCAAGGTTTCCGGCGCGTTCGATGACGGTCATCGGCGTTACTGGAACCAAGGGTAAGTCATCAGTTGCCGAGATGCTGTACGAAGTGTTCGCCGCGGCCGGGCATAAAACCGCGCTCGCTTCTGGCATCCACTTCGCCTATCCGGGCCACGACGAGTCGAACCGTTTCAAGATGACGATGCCCGGCCGCGGGTTTCTCCAGCGCTTTCTTGCCAAAGCCCGCCGCGCGGGTGCGACGCATGCAATCGTCGAGCTGACGTCTGAAGGTGCCCTTCAGAGCCGCCACCGCTTCCTCTTCCTTGACGCTTTGGTGGTAACAAATATACAGCGCGAACACATCGAGGCGCACGGCTCGTTCGAGAAATATGCCGCGGCGAAGCGTGGTATCGTCCGCGCGCTTGAGCGTTCGCTGAAAAAACGGAAAGTTCTCATTGTAAATGGGGATGACACACGGACGCGCGCGTTTCTCGATGACGCTCGCGTGCCGGTAAAACTGACATTTGAAGGTGCAAAATTGCCTGGTGAGTTCCATGAAGCGAATGTGCACGCGGCTGTTGCGCTCGCAAAACACTTCGGCATCGCGCAAACGGCGGCCGAAGCCGCGATCCGCGCCATGCCGCAAATTAAGGGGCGTATGGAACCTGTTGAATGCGGCCAGCCGTTTTCGGTTATCGTCGACTACGCGCATACGCCGGACTCGCTTGAAGCGCTTTACGGCGCGTTTCCGGACCGGCGGAAAATTTGCGTCCTGGGTGCGACCGGCGGCGGCCGCGACACCTGGAAGCGGCCGGAAATGGGTGCGATTGCAGAGCGCGAATGCGACGATGTTATTCTCACCGACGAAGACCCATACAATGAAGACCCGCGGAAAATTGTGGAGGAAGTGGCCGCCGGTATGAAGCGGCCGCCGCGCATCATCATGGACCGGCGCGAAGCGATAGCCACCGCGCTAACGTTAGCGAAGCCGAATGACGTGGTTTTGGTTTCCGGCAAGGGCACCGACCCGTACATTATGAAGTCCGGCGGCGAGAAACTGCCGTGGAGCGACAGCGCGGTTGCGCGTGAAGAACTCGAGAAATTCATCGGAAAGGCAGTATAGTAGATAGAGTATGAAAGAACCTCGCGGAGCGGCAGGCGGCGACCTTATCTTCTTTATTTTCTTTATCGTCGTTCTCGGTATTGTTTGGGCGCTGACCGGCGGGCCCGACCGCGCCATTTCGCGTGAGGGGCCGTTCCTGAACCCGCCATTTCCCCTGGGCAACGAAAGTGCCTACAGCGTACCGGGTGTTTCCATCCCATTAAGTGAGTCGGCCGGTTCACGTGGTGGAAGCCAGAGCAGGTCCGGCTCAAGCGACACCCTTTCGGATATCATCTCGCGCGTCAGGAGCGGCTTCAGCTCGGTGAGAGGGGGTGATTCTCCGTACGCGGGGCTCGTAACGCTCTCAGCCGGCCGCGCGCGGCTAAACACGCCGGATGAGGAGTACATTACCTTGAAAACAAGCCGGAACGTCGAGGGGCGCATCGTCATTTCCGACTGGCGTATTGAATCGGCTGTAACACTCGCGGGAACGACCATCGGAGACGCTTCGGGGCTTCCCTTCTCTGGTCGGGTAAACACGGAAGATACAATCGCGCTGGGTCCCAGCGCGACTGTGTACCTCGTAACCGGCCGAGCGCCCATCGGCGCGTCGTTCCGGGTTAACACCTGCACCGGCTACTTCGCCCAGTTCCAGGAATTCAACCCAGACCTAGACGACGCATGCCCTTTTCCGGAAGACGAGCTTGCGCTCGCGGCACGCACCGATTTCGTGCCGAATGACACATGTATAGAATTCGTCGAAAACATTAACCGCTGTACACTTACGCTTTCCGCCATTCCCCCGGCAGTCGGTGCCGCGTGCCAGGATTTCATACTGAACGACCTTTCCTATAGCGGGTGCGTGGATGCACACCGCAGCGACCCCGGTTTCTTCAAGAACGAGTGGCGCATTTACCTCGACCGCGACCAGGAACTCTGGAAAGAAAAGAACGAACGCATCACCCTCATCGACGAGAACGGGCTGGTGGTGGATTCTATCAGTTATTGAGCGAGGTGGTAGAGCGCTATCGCGCCTGCGTGCGCGACATTGAGCGACTCCTTCTTTCCCTTCATGGGAATCTCTATTGTGGCGTCTGATGTCACTAATACTGCATGAGGGAGCCCGTCAACTTCGTTGCCGACGATGAGCGCAACATCACCCGCAGGCGTGTACGCATCAAGCGGTACCGCGCTCGGCGCCTGCTCGAGCGCCGCCACCTCAACTCCGCTCGTTTTCAACTCCGCAACCAGTTCCGTAATTTCCCGCTGATCCCACGGCAACACTTCTTCCGCGCCAAGCGCCACCTTTGCGATGCGGGCATCTTTCCTCCCGAAACGGTCAATGGGAGCTGGTGTATAGCCGGAGAGGTAGATTTTTGAAACGCCCATGCAGTCCGCGGTGCGAAATAAGGAGCCGACGTTGTGCGCGCTCCTCACATCATGAATTATTAAAAACACTTCTCTCCCCATATCAGCCCATCCTACCAAGGTATGGCTGCTTACTACGATATAACGTAGTAAGTGGATGTCTGGATAATCCTACTTTTACATACGGTATACTGCACGAAATGGAATCACTTTTCCCGAACCTCCTCTTTTTGGGCCCCTTCTTCGGCCCGCTGGTGCTTCGTGTCGCAATCGGTGTGAATTTCTTCATGCATGCGCACGCCATGTGGAAGCTCGGCACGCGGCGCAGTAAAATACTCGCCGCAAAAGAGGCGTTTTTCGGAATACTGCTCGCACTCGGCGTGCTGACCCAACTCGTCGCCATCCTTGGTATCCTGGTTGTCCTCCTCCGCGGCACCTGGCTCGGTAAGGACGCCCCAAAACAGAGTTGGGCGGAAAACGTACTGGCAGTCGGCATCCTCATCACGCTTGCCTTTACCGGCGCCGGCTACTCACCGTTCCCCTTCTCTGATTTACCGTACTAGTAGAAATTAACTGAGAAATAAGGCAGAATCAATCTACACCGCCTCCGCCCGTAGCTCAGTTGGTAGAGCAGTGGACTTTTAATCCATTGGTCGAAGGTTCGAGTCCTTCCGGGCGGACTAATTTGAAAGTAACAGGTACTCAAGATTTAGCGCCATAGTCCCGTGTCCGCTTCGCGCTTCATGGTAGGCGGCGACGAGCGCGCGGGAGAGCACCTCTACGCGCTCGACGCCGAGAGCGCTTGCGAAGCGTTGGGATTTTCCGAATACGAACGGTTTCAGGCCGGCTTCTGTTGCATTCTTTGTTTTTGCGGCGATGAGCGCTGAGCGTACCGCCCATGAAAGCGCGCCGTGTATCTCCTCCGGCGCGACACCCGACATAATGAGCCGCCGGTACCCAATCCACGCATCCTTCCGGTCGCCCTTCAACACGGCGTCGGTAAACGCAAACACATTCGGACGCGGCACGCTGTGCTGCCTGTTTGATATATCAAACATTTTTAATTCAGCTCCTTTCGGAATGAGTTTCTTGTCGGCTGCGGAAAGTGAGGGGGCGATGATAAAAACATCCGCGTCGCTTTCATGCAATGCGTTCGCGTGTTCTTTAAGTAGCGCCTTCCCTTCCGATGTTTCGAACGGGCGATCAATGATAAGTGTTGCCTTCGGCGCAAAGAGTCCTTGTATACCGAGGTATTCTGGCGCACGCTCGAACGGCTCACCCCCCTCGCCAAACACAACGACTGCGCCTTCCTTTCCGAGCTTCCGCGCCTCTTTTTTGGCGCGCGCCGTGTCAGAGCCGGTAAAAACGAAGAGCATACTACAATTCTAGCGTCTCCATTTCACCCCATGACGCACCGGCTTCGGCAGAGACGATTAGAGGAATTCCTCCCACCTCTTCCGGAGTGAGCACCGACTCCATAATTTCCTTAATATCCATCGCGAACTCATGGAGCGCTCCTTCAGCGACCTCAAAAATGAGCTCATCGTGGATCTGCAGGACCAGTGCAGCCGTGTCGGGAAATCGCTCGCCAATGATGCGGTGAATCCTTGCCATCGCTATCTTCACGATGTCGGCCTGCGTCCCCTGAATCGGGGCATTAAGCGCCATGCGCTCCGCGGCCGCGCGCACGTGCGGCAGGCGTGATTTGATTCCAGGGAAATACCGTTTTCGGCCGAAATGGGTTTTTGTGTAGCCGTAGCGGGCGGCACTTGCCTTCGTGCGCGTCAAATATGATGCGAGTCCCGAGAAGGTCTGGAAGTATTGGTTTAGGTAGTCCTGTGCCTCCGTGCGGTCGGTGCCCAGCTGTTCGCGGAGTGCGTTCACCCCCATACCATAGAGGATGCCGAAGTTGATAACCTTCGCCCGGCGGCGCATCTCGTACTCCACCATATCCGGTGGCACGTTGAACACTTCGGCCGCGACCGCTGTGTGCACATCCTCTCCGCGCGTGAATATACTCTTCAATTTCTCGTCGCCGGATAGGATTGCCGCAAGCCGGAGCTCTATTTGTGAATAATCGAATGCCGCGAGTGTACTCCCCTCCTTCGCGACAAACGCCTTGCGGATGCGCCGGCCGGATTCCGACTTTATGGGGATGTTCTGCAGGTTCGGCTCCCGACTGGCAAGGCGTCCCGTGGTGGTTCCTGTTTGAACGAACGTGGTGTGTAGACGCCCGTCATCGCTTAAGAGTGGTGGGATAGCGTCGATATAGGTGGAGAGAAGTTTCTGAAGCTCGCGATACGCAAGCACGTCCGCGACGACGGGGTGTTCTTCTTTGAGTTTTGTAAGTTCGCTCTCCCTGGTCGAGCGCTGACCGGTCGCGGTTTTTTTTGCGCGCGCCGGTTTGATGCCGAGGCGGTCGAACAGGGCCTCACCGAGTTGTTTGGGTGAGTTCAGGTTGAACTCAACGCCTACCTGCTTAAAGATCTGTTTCGCGACCGCATCCAGTTCTTTGTGGTATTCCTTCGACAGTTTTTCAAGATATGCGCGGTCGATTAAAATACCGCGCGCGTTGAGCGCGTCGATGACCGGTATGAGGGGCTTTTCTATCGTCTCGAATACCTCAAGAAGGTTTTCCTTCTTGAGTTCCGCAAGAAGTTTCGGATGCGCTTCTTCCACCGTAGCGGCGCTTGCCGCGGCCATGACATCTTCACGCGACGGATCAGTGGTGTCGGAGCTGAGAAGCCAGGTGGCGATTTTTGCTTCTTTAAGGATAGTCGGGTCGTCGTTTTCCTCATACTCATCTACTTCATCGGCGGCCTCATCCGCGAGCGCCTCTGCTTTAGGCGCAAGTTGCTTTACGCGCGGTATCAGCGAGCGGAACCCCCACTCCTGCACAAGGTCTGTAGCGGCTTTCGGTGAAAAGTTCGTCCGCCAGTCGGCATCCTTGGTATCGAATGTAACAGGAGTGTCCGTTCTTATGGTTGCCAGCACTTTAGAAAACTCTGCTTCCTCTTCGCCGTCTTTCAAGAGGCCGAACACGCGCGCCGATACACCGGCCTTTTCCCTGAACACGCTTTCGTTCTTCTTGAGCGCCGTGTAGACCGACTCCATGCTCCCGTAGGCCTGTATGAGTGCTGTTGCGGTCTTGGCGCCAATGCCGCGGATACCGATAATATTGTCCGACGGGTCGCCCGCGAACCCTTTGTAGTCGGCGATGTGGTCGGGTCGGAAACCAAACCGCTCGATAACCGCATCTTCGTCGTAGAGCACCGTGTCGTTGATGCCTTTCTTTAGGGTGAACACCCGCACAGCCGTGCCGTCGACCAGCTGGAGCGTGTCCATGTCGCCAGAGGCGATGATAACGTTGAATTTCTTCTTGAGCGCAACCGCGAGCGTGCCGATAACGTCGTCGGCTTCAAAGCCCGGCGACTCGTAGACAGGAATGTGGAATGCCTTAAAAATCTCGCGCGAGCGGTCGAGCTGGTCGATAAGTGTGTCCTCGGTCTTGGCACGGGTGCCTTTATAGTCCTCGTATACTTCGTGGCGGTGTGTTGGTCCCTCGAGGTCGTAGGCCGCCGCCACGTAGTCGGGATTAAGGTCTTTCACGAGCTTCACAAGCATCGCCACGAGGCCGTAAAGTGCGCCTGCCGGGTTCCCATTGCGGTCAGTCAGCTCCGGCAGTGCATGGTATGCGCGGTGGATGATCGCGTGTGCATCGATTAATACAAGGGTTGGTTTCCCTTTCGTGTGTTTTTTAGCCATTTGGATTCATTGTACGACATGCTCATTTCTATGAATAATGGAGCGATGAATCGCTATATTATTCGGGTGATACGACGGGTGTTCTCGTCAAGATTCTCAAATGAGAGCATCGGCGCACCAGCCGGAAATTTCGCTTCTGGCGGCAGATTCTCCGGCCATTCAACCAGGACCAGTGTGTGTGGGTCCGCGAGGCACTCTTTGAACCCGAAGGTGTCTTTTGTCTCGTCGTGCAGCCGGTACGCGTCTACATGCACCAGGCGCGTGAAGACGGGGTGCGCCGTATCGTAACGCCGACTCAAGACGAACGTGGGGCTTGTAACTGCCTCTTTCACACCGAGGCGCTGTGCAACCGATTGTACGAACGTGGTCTTTCCGACGCCGAGTTCACCCGAAAGCCCTACTACGTGCGCCTGTTTTCCTGCCGCTTCCGGCAACTCATCCACGAACCGGCTCGCGTAGGCGTCGAGTGTATCAAGCGTAACCTTCACGCCACCATGCTACCATTTTGGAGTATGCAAAACGGGTCGGATGATACCGAGGCACGCCTCGCAAACCTACGCGCAAAGGAAGAGGAAGAGCTCGCGCGGGTGCTCTCCCAGAAGTACGGTGTCCAGTATGCCGACCTCACACGCATCTCCATTAACACCGAAGCCCTGCGTCTTGTGCCGGAAGAGACCGCGCGCGATGCGGAAGTTGCGGCGTTTGACGTCGTGGGGAAGAAGCTTTCTCTCGCTGTTCGCTCGCCCAAACATCATAAACTTCCGGCTGTAAACGAGATGCTGGAGCGGGCAGGTTATGAGACGACACTCTTCATGGTGAGCCGCGCGTCGCTCGAACACGCGTGGGAACGCTACCAGGACCTGTCATTCGCAATAGAAACGCGCGAAGGTGTGTTCGACATTTCGTCGACAGAGCTCGCAAAGGAGATGCGCTCGTTCAATACGACGAGTGACGTCGTAGCCGCGCTCAAAGAGGTTGAGGGGCTGAAAAAAGCGTACCGCGTCTCGCGCATCCTCGAGGTGGTCTTAGCAGGAGCACTCGCCATCAAGGCGTCCGACGTTCACATCGAACCGGAAGAAGAGCGTGTACGCCTGCGCTATCGCCTGGACGGTGTTCTCTCCGACGTTACATTCTTCGACGCGGAGACGCACCGGCTTCTCCTGTCGCGCATCAAGCTGTTGTCCGGCCTTAAACTCAACATCCACGATCAGGCGCAGGACGGCCGTTTTTCTATAGAAATGAACGGGGTGGAAATAGAGATACGAACGAGTGTTATACCCGGCGCTTATGGTGAGTCCGTAGTGATGCGCGTCCTCGACCCGGCGACCATCGCCATCCCGCTCGAGGATTTGGGAATGGAGCCGGCGCTCGAGAAGCTTGTACTTGAGGAGATTACAAAACCCAACGGCATGCTACTCACCACTGGCCCGACCGGCAGCGGCAAGACCACGACGCTCTACGCCTGCATGCGTAAGGTCCTTAGCGGGCAGGTAAAAATTATCACCATCGAGGACCCGATCGAGTACCACCTAGACGGCATTGTGCAGACGCAGGTCGACAAAAACTACACATTCATTGGCGGCCTCCGCTCCGCACTGCGCCAGGATCCGGACATCATCATGATTGGCGAGATACGCGACGCGGATGTGGCGCGCACTGCAATCGATTCAGCGCTTACTGGCCACTTCGTCTTCTCCACCCTGCACACCAACAACTCCGCCGGCAGCTTCCCGCGCCTTGCTGATTTCGGCATCGACCTCAAGGTTGTGGGCTCCGCCATCTCGGTGGTCCTGGCCCAGCGCCTGGTCAGGAAGCTTTGTGATGCGTGCAAGAAAGAGGTTCTGCTTTCTGGTGAGGCAAAGAAAAAAGTTGATGCCGTGGTCGCCGGCATCCGGAACAAAAAAGCGGTTCCGGAGAATCGAGTGAGTGTGTACGAAGCTGAAGGGTGTGATGAGTGCAACGGCACCGGCTACAAAGGCCGTATCGGCATCTTCGAGGGTATTCTCGTGGACAAGGAAATCGATGCGTTCGTTCGCTCGAATCCGTCGGAAAACGACATAAAGGAAGTGCAGCAGAAGCGCGCGCTTCTCACTATGGCTGAGGATGGTGTGGTAAAGATGCTGAACGGCATCACATCAATGGAAGAAATTACCCGTGTCGTCCCGCTGGATGAATAGCGAGGGGTAGTGTGCTATGATAAAAAGCCCGGCCACTCCAAGCGATACGCTCTGAAGAGAAAGTGGAACACAGCTAAGGGGCAGACCAGCACCGTGCCGAACTTGCGGCACAACCGGTCAGTCCTCGCCATGAAGCCACCGAATCGCTTGGATGGGTCGGGCTTTTTGTTTCAATAAAAGAACACCCTTTCTGGGGCGTTTTTTACACTAGCACAGTAGTTGTTTAATGTCAAGGGCGCGCCTTTGGCGCAATGCCAAAACAGGCATGCGCGAGGAATGGCCTCCAAAACCTCACCACCTTTGTCTGCTGACATCTCAGAGGTGGGTTCAAGTACACTATAAATACGGCTGCTTCGTTGGTGGTACAGTAGAGGAGTATGGGTACGGTAGACGACGAGAATCCGGTAACCGCCGAAGTTCAGGGCTCGGTTGAGGCAAATCTGGACCAGACACTTCGGCCAGGGACGTGGGGCGAGTATGTGGGCCAGGAGGGGGTGAAGGAAAATCTGCGCGTCCTCATAACCGCCGCCAGGGAGCGAAACCACGCGCCGGAGCATATCCTCCTCTATGGTCCGCCAGGTCTCGGAAAGACGACGCTTGCGCACCTCATTGCACGAGAGCTTGGTGCGAATGTGAAGGTAACTGCCGGACCCGTTATCGAGAAAGTTGGAGATCTCGCGGCTATCCTCACCAATCTAGAGTCCGGCGACATACTTTTTATCGATGAGATACATCGTCTGCACAAGTCGGTTGAGGAGCTCCTCTACCCTGCGCTTGAGAGTGGCAAGCTCGACATTATCATCGGTAAGGGTCCATCCGCGCGCACGATAGAGCTTGCCTTGCCGCCGTTCACCTTGATAGGCGCTACGACTCGAATCGCACTCATATCGTCGCCATTGCGTTCACGCTTCTCGGGTGGGGTGCACCAGCTCGAGTTCTATACGAGAGAGGAAATTGAGAAAATCCTCGCCCGCTCGGCAAAGCTGTTGAGTATCGAGGTCGAGAATGGAGCGGTTTCAGAGATCGCTCGCCGTGGGGGGGGGGCGGCCCGCCCCCCGCCCGCACAAAAAATAAGA
>JBHHWQ010000004.1:0-26617 GCA_046756605.1 Minisyncoccia bacterium
CTTCGTTCGCTTGGTATCCACCCATGCCAATAGTGTAACAGACCGGGATGTCCGGCATGCCGGACAGCGCGGATTAGGAATGATATAGTAGGGGCACCATGGGCATTCTCGGTCACATCCGTACGGTTTCGGAGGCGGGCAAATCGCAGGCAATCAAGGAGCTTATCGAGGGCTCGACACCCGACTTCGACTTTTTCTTCCTCGTCATCCTCTCGGTCCTCATGGCGACCTTCGGGCTTCTGGAGAACAGCGCTGCAGTAGTCATCGGCAGTATGCTCATCGCGCCGGTTTTGTTTCCAGTGCTTTCACTCTCGGCGTCTGTCGTGATGAGCGACTATAAACTCATCACCCGCGCCGGGACGACCTTGGCCAAGGCGTTCATCCTCGGCATTGCCTCGGCCTTTCTCGCGACGCTCTTCATGGGTGGCGGCGATGTCGCGACTGTCGAGGTCTTGGCGCGTACCGAACCGACACTTCTTTCCATTGCGGTCGCCGTTATCGCGGGATTCGCGGTCGCCTATACACTGGTAAAACCCAAGCTCTCCGCGACGCTCCCTGGCATCGCGGTCGCGGTCGCCCTGATTCCGCCGCTTGCCGTCATTGGCATCGGGCTTGCCGTATTCAACTGGGAGGTGGTCGCTGGCGCCTCCGTCTTTCTGGTCGCAAACGTCGCAGGGGTCGTGTTCGCGAGCATGCTCATCTTTTCCCTGATGGACTTGTACCAGAAGCGTTCCGTCGCCACCAGAGCCGCCGACCTTGCCGACAAGGAAGCCGCAGCAGAAGCAGAAAAAGCGCACGCGGTCATTGAGGAGGAAAAGAATGAAGGAAGTTGATGGCGGCGAAGAAGCAACAGGAGCGGCGCCTCCGCGCCCGCGCCGTCGTCCGGTACCTGAAACGCGCGTATCCTAAACCCAAGAGCGAGCTTCGGTACCGGACACAGTTCCAGTTCGTGGTCGCGGTTATTCTGTCGGCTCAGTGCACCGACCGCGCAGTGAACAAGGTAACCGAAACACTTTTCAAAAAATATCGGACTGCGGCGGATTTCGCAGCAGTAAAACCGGCGACGTTCCAGAAAGAAATTGATTCCATTCCGTTTTTTCGCAACAAGACGAAAGCGATCGTGGGCACCGCGAAAATCGTCGCAGACGAGTTTCGCGGGAGGGTGCCGCGTACGGAGAAAGAACTCGTGGCATTGCCGGGAATCGGGTACAAGACCGCACACGTCATTTTGGGCGAGCTTTACGATATTTGGGACGGCATTGCTACCGACACGCATGTCAGGCGTTTTGCGCTCCGTTTTAACCTCTCCGACAATACCGACCTTACGAAAATATCTAAAGATTTGGAGGCGCTCATTCCAAAGAAGAACTGGAAGTATGTGAACAACGGTCTGGTACGCTATGGACGGTATGTCTGCCCGGCGAAAAAGCACGACTGCACGAACCACCAGCTCACCAAAATCTGGCCACCTGCGGCCGCTCGGTGGCCGCGGGCTCAGTGAATTTCAGAGAACCGTTCTCGATTTCTATAAAAAGCACGGGCGCCATGACCTTCCGTGGCGGAAGACCGCGAACCCATACCGTCGCCGTGCCAAGATGCTTCACGAAGCCGTCAAAAAATCACTACGGTCTATCGTAGTATATTTCCTAGGGCGTATGAGGATTTGGCGGCGCTTATGGATTACGGCGCGCATCTGAAAAAACAGTCCCGAACCCGTCGCGAAAGAGCGCACACCATGCCAAGTAAAAACCGTTCAAAGGTTCAGACAGAGAAATTCGCTGCGCAATTCTCCGCGCTGCGCTTGCGAAAAAGGATTTCTCCAAATTCCCATTCTCGAAAAAACACCTCACTGCACAGGTCAACGCCCTCAAACGCGAAGGTCTTTTAGACATGCTCTAGGTTAACGCGTGTCAAGAATACGGAGGGTGAACGGAATGCCAACAAGGAAGAGTGCTCCGAATATGGCGAAGATTGAAGAGAGCGGCACGATAAGTAGCGCTACGAGAGCGAGTGCCGGCGTGATAATTCCTCCGAGTGGCGTGAGCGACCGAAAGGCGCTTATAAGCGGCGCGTCCTCTTCGGTTACATGTTTGAAGAAGTAACTTTCTGTTGCTATTTCCGCCATTGCGGCACCTACTTGCGCAAGAATAAACCATATACCCCACACGATAGACAAAGAAAGTGGAGTAAAAGAGAGCATGGCTGTCGATACCCCCATAATCGCCAAACCGATGGCAAGGATTTCTTTTTCACCAAAAAAATGATCAGCCAGAAAACCCAGAGGAATTTCCAGTATCAAAAAGGGTATAAGCGCGAACATCAGAAGACCACCAATAGCTTGCCAGGAGAACGCGCCGGACTCGAAAAGATAAAGCGGAACATAAATCACTACAAGAGCGCCGAAAATACGGAAGAGTAAGTGCGCTGCCATGATTCTTCGTATGTGTGGTCTGCAGCACCACACCTGTCGCAGACCGTCCAAAAAGGAGACCGTGCTCGGTTGGTGCGGATGTATGTTCTGCAGCGGCCCCAGCGCTATCAAGAATACTGGAAGCAAGAGAGCGGCCGAAAATGCGTACAGTGGCGCAAAGAACGTGCCGACAATGATGAGCGCGGCGACAAGAGGGCCAAGAAATACTCCAAGATTACCCGCGGTAACGAACAGACCACGGGTGTTTCCGGTTCGCGATTCATCTTTTGAGAGCGATTCGAGGTAGAGGTCAAGAATATAGCGAAGCAAGTAGTACAGCGCAGTTTGCATCACGAAGAAAAAAACCGCCGCTAAAGCGGTTTTTGCAAATCCCATGAAGAAAACCAAAAGCTGTAATACGGGTATTATGATGATAAAAAGCGGCAATGTGCGAAACGTTCTGATCAAACGCGGTGCATTAGCAAGAAAGACAATAACAATCAGCGCCGCAGCCACAAACACAGCACTTACCTCTTCGGGCGACAAAAACTGCCCCAAAAACGAAGAATTAACGAATGCTATCGAATAGTGGTGGAACAGCACGAGCAGATTCAAAAAAAGGAGCGTCGTAAACGCGCTTAGAAGTTTCCGCGGACGCATCCCCTCGTGATTTTTAGAGAGCCCGTTCATTGTGGTTTAGTATAGCTCCTCACAAAACAAAAAACCGCCCACAGCTGTGGGCAGTTTCGGATGTTCGCGCCTCTTAAACACCAATCAGCACCGGAATAACCATCGGGCGTTTACTGGTTTTCTGTAACAAATACCGCTCCACGGTGTCGATGAGGTTGTTCTTGACATACTCTAGGTCCACAGGGTTCATGCCAGCCGTCAGGTCCTCGACAGTTTTCTTTATGAGGAGCCGCGTTTCAGACAGAAGTCCCTGGTTCTCGCGCAGGTACACGAAGCCGCGGCTGATGATGTCGGGCGACTTCTTCAACCCGCCGGTTCGAGTGTTTACGGTCGCGATGATAACGAACATGCCGTCCTTGGCGAGCGCCTGCCGGTCGCGGATGACCACCTCCTGCATATCGCCGATGGAAAAGCCGTCCACCATCATGGGGCCCGATGGCACACGCTCTTTGCGAACGGTGAGCTCGGTACCGTTCTTTATCTCGATAACCGAGCCGTTGTCCGGGATGATGACGTTCTCACGCGGGAAGCCGGCAGCGACGTGGGCATTTGCGTGGTTTCGGAGCATTGAATGGTAGCCGTATGCCGGCATGATAAAGGTCGGCTTCACCTGTTCGCGCATCCATACCAGCTCACCCGTGTTTCCGTGGCCGGTCGAGTGTACATCCGAAGAGCGGTAGTGGATGATGGTAAGGCCGTGGCGGTACAGGTTATCCTTGAGCCGCTGTACCGCAATTTCGTTGCCGGGGATGACGGACGATGAAAGAACAATAGTGTCGCGCTCGTTGAACTTGAGCGTCTTATGCCTTCCTGTGGCGATGCGCATCAGAACCGCCTGCTCTTCGCCTTGAGAGCCCGTCGCAAGGATGATCACCTTGTCCGGCGGGTAGTCGCCGATATTCTCGGCCGGGATGATGGTGCCGGGTTTGGCCTTGAATATTTCGCCGCGATCGGCAATCTCGATATTGTTCTTAATGGAGCGGCCTTCGGTTACGATCTTCTTGCCGAGTTTCTCTGCCGTCTGGATGATGTGAATCATGCGCTCAAACTGCGAGGCAAACGTACCAATGATGAGCCGACCTTGCACCTTCGTGATAATGTCGTCGAGCGTCTCATACACCCGCTTCTCGGGGATGGAAAAGCCATCTTTCTCTGCGTTCGTCGAGTCGGCGATGAAGATGATATTCTTGCTCTTGCCGACCTCGCTCCAAACCTTTTTCTCGCGGTCGCTCGGCGTGCCGTCATCATGCTCAAGCTTGAGATCGCCGGAGACAACGATGTTGCCATGCGTGGTCTCGATGATAAGTCCCATCGAGTCGGGGATGGAATGTGTCACTGGGAAGGTGCGGATATTAAGCGTTGCGCCGTCCGATGCGGAAAGTTGTACGCGGCCGGGCGCTTCTACCACATTCAGGTTCATCTTCGGCAGATGCGGGAACTCCTCCTGTCGCTTCTTAATCATCAACGACGTTAAGTAGCGGGTGTAGATGGGCGGGTTGCCCAGGCGGTCGATGAGGTAGGGGATGCCGCCGATGTGGTCGAGGTGGCCGTGGGTAATGAAAAGTGCGAGAATCCGGTCCTTATTCGTCTCGAGGAAGCGGGTGTTCGGCAGAATATAGTCGATGCCCGGCGCTTCCGCTTCTCCCATGAACTGGAAGCCCGCATCCGAGACGATAATACCTTCCGGCGTTTCGATGGCGAGCATGTTGCGACCAACCTCCTCCACACCACCCAAAGGGATGATGCGTACCGTGTCGCGGTCTATGGGCGGAAGCTCTAGAATCTCTTCCTGCTTCAGGGCCGCCATGCCTGAGTCCCGCAAGGGTTTCGGTGCCGGACGCCGGAAATTGTCGCGTCGTCCGTTTCGTCGGCCGCCGCTGCGCGATACACGGCCGCCACGCGCGCCGGGGCGGCTGGTGCCGCTGCGATGTCCGACATGGCTCCCGCGTCCGCGCGAAGGTGCGCGGCGCGGCGCGGTTGTTCGTTTCTTTTGTTCCATAATATTTCTGTTGGTTGTGATTTAGGTTCGTCGTCCGAAACTAACGGGTGAAGATAGGCCAGACGTTTTCGGTGTTCACGTACCAATTCTCTATTCCCGCGAAACGGTCTTTCGGAACGGATACCGTTCCGAGTTCGATGCCTCGGAGTTCTGGTTCGTGTACGTATGTAAAGTGCGGCGCGTAAAGGAAAACCGCGGCGGTTTCTCCGGCTATCTCGCCAGCCGCGCTCTCCGCTTGTCGACGCCGCTCATCCGGCTCTACGGCGTTTCGCGCCGCTTCAAGATACTGATCGGCTTCTATGTTGGCGTAGAGCGCGATGTTGAGACCTGGGTCGTTCCGCTGGCTCGAGTGCCAGAAGGCGAAGAGGTCAAGCTCACGGCCGACGACGAGCCCGAAGAGTAAAGCGTCGTACTTCCGCGGTCGGATGACTTCAATATTAAGGTCGCTTTCCTCAAAGAACTGGAGCGTAACTTCGGCGCCGAACTCCCGCCACATTCCCGCCACCACCTCTGCCGCTGCTTTTAGCTCCGCGGCGTTTCCGGTTGCGAGTGTGAAGGCGAGCCGTTTCGTCTCCTTCTTCACAGTCTTCTCATACACGCCGTCGTCTCCGCGTTCCCACCCATCCTCTTCGAGAAGCCGTACTGCGCGCACACGGCGGTCCTCAAGGTCGTCTACCGCGCCTGTAGCGCGCTCGACCGTCTTGGGAGGAAGTGGGCCGGACAGCGCCGTCCCGTAGCCGCTTATTACGGTATCAACTATCGCGTCCTTGTCAAGCACGAGGTCAAGCGCACGCCGGACGATCTCATCGGCGAAAATTTCCTGCTGATTCTGGTTGAAGAACACCCCAAAGACGCGCGCGAAGACCGCTTCTTCAAGCGACACATTCTTGGCAATGCCGGCGGGGGTAAGCGAGTGCGCCGCGTCGATGTCGCCGGAGGCAAGCGCCGCGGCAAGCGCTTCATGGTTCGGGTAGAAGCGGAACGTGAAGGTGTGTATGTACGGGCGCTCGTCGACCGTACCCGCCGCGACGAGCCGGTATTCTGACGGAATATCGGACGCGTTCTTCTTCACGGATGCGACACGGTACATACCGCTTCCCACGGGGTTCGCGTTGAGGTCCGAGAACGGAAACTCCTCCGGTCGCACGCCTTCCCACAGGTGTTTCGGTAGGATGCCGAGCGTCGTGTTCTCGAGGAAGAGGCCGTACGGCTCGCGGAGGATAAAGGAAACGGTCCGTTCGTCTTCGGCGACAACCTCCACACCTTCCCAGTTTGCCCGGCGCGGACTCTTGATTTCAGGATTCTTTGCAGCCGTGACTGTAAATACAACATCTTCGGCCGTAATGGGCGAGCCGTCGTGGAAGACCGCGTTTTCTTTGAGTGTGAAGGTGTAGGTTAGGCCGTCGGGCGATATCTCGTAGTGTTCCGCAAGGTACGGCGTGAGCGCGCCATCCGCGCCGGACTTCATGAGGCCGCCGAAGACGAGCATCGAGAGGTCATTATCGGTTTCGGAGATGGCGAGGATGGGATTGATAAAACGCGGACTTCCGACGACGCCTTCCACGTGCACGCCCCCATGGACCGGCACTTCTTCTGAAAAGGCCGCACTGACGTTTGCCAAAAGAATTCCCGCGCCGAGCGCCATCGTCGCGAAGAAGAACGCCGCGACGAGCCAGTCGGACGGCATGAACAGGCGCTTCACCGCCGCTTCCGCGTCATCGAGCGCCCACGAGCCGCCGAACAGCCCTGATACTCCTCTATTTCGTCCCATAAGTTTCCGGTGCTGAAAAGGTTTCGGTAAGTAAGCGACAAATCAGATGAAAAGCATTATCGCGACAGAAAGCGCGAACAGTATCGCAACGACTATCGTGCCTCTAAACAGGAACTTTTCTGCGCCGCGCCGCGTGTAGTAGGTCTGATTTACCTCGCCGCCGCCAAATGCGCCCCCGAGTCCCGCACCGCGCTGCTGGAGCAGGATACCGCCGACCAAAAGAATCGCCAACACGACCTGCACTATCGATATGAGGTTTTCCACAGAGGACATAGCGTTCTCGCCTTGTGAGTTAGGATACCACAGGATTCCGATCGCCGCGAGTGTGCCGGCACGATGCGGTGGGTGTACAGTTATTCTATGGCGTTCGATTTGGTTTTCGAATCGTTCCACCCGTTCATTCCCGCTTTCGAAGCACCTCCTTTTTTTGATGCCGATGTCGCGATACTGGACAGTACGAGCACGGTACAGCTTGCCGACACCGACGCTGTTTCCAACACCGCCTACGCGGAGGAGCACTTCGTTTATTTCAATGAAGAAATTAAAGCGCTTAAAAGAGAGCTTGCGGTGCTGACGGAACGTATCGGTGCACTGCGGCAGGAGCTTCAGAGTATACAAAGCGCGGACGGCGCGCCGTACAACGGCAGATTTTCAGAAGAGGTACTCAAGGAGCTTCTCTTGAGGTTAAAGAAGCTTGAAGACCAGACATCCACCGATTACTTTCTACTTTCCGGCGCTGACAAGTTTATCCATGAGAGCCCTGACCACGAGACGCTGGGCGGTCGCCTGCGTAACCTGAATACGCGCTTTGAGATGGACCATGATAGCCACACGCTTCTTGAGATGAGCCGGGACCGCGTATCCGAGTACAAGCGGGAACTCATGGAAATCAAGGAGGAGATAGAAGCGCTGAAGCGGCGGGAGGCCTGACCGCCCTCTTCTCCGCAATTATTTCTTGCACGAGTACGAAGTGCTCCGTATAATGGTCCCACGACGCATACCTTCCACTGGCGTGCAGGGTATGCTGTTTGGCTGTTTACCAATATAAGTTCACCACTTCGTATCATCTATGGCAGGTAAAAAGAAAACAGCAAAGAGAAAGAAACCAGCTCAGAAAGCGTCGTCTGTACGCGCATCCGCGGTTCCGCTCCAGCCACTCAGTGATCGGGTTGTGGTGCGGCCTCTTTCGCCCGAAGAGCTCGGGACGGAGAGCGCGCACGGCATCCTCATCCCCGAGGCGGCTCAGGAGAAGGCAAGCGAGGGTGTTGTAGTGGCGGTTGGCCCCGGCAAATACGTCGACGGGGGGCTGGTGCCGATGGCCGTTTCCGTAGGAGACCGGGTCATGTTCGGCAAGTACGGACATGAAGAGGTGAAGGTCGGCGGCACGGAGTATTTCATCGTCTCCGAGTCGAACATTCTCGCGATTATCAAGAAATAACCCCACAGAACAAGTACTTATGGCAAAGAACATTCTTTTTGATGTCGACGCGCGGAGCGCCGTAAAACGCGGCCTCGACCGTGCGGCGGATAGTGTAAAGGTAACGCTCGGGCCCCGCGGCAGGAACGTTATCATCGATCGCGGCTACGGCGGCCCGCACATGACGAACGACGGCGTAACTATCGCCAAAGAGATTTCATTCAAAGACAAGTTCGAGAACATGGGCGCTGAGATCGTGAAAGAGGTTGCCAATAAAACTAACGATCTCGCCGGCGATGGCACCACTACGAGCGTGGTTCTCCTGCAGGCGCTTATCGACGAAGGGATGAAGCACACCGCTTTGGGTCTCTCCGCCATGGGCATCCGTCACGGCATGGAACGAGCCGCGCGCGACGTCGTGGATGTACTGCACTCGCTCGCAAAGAAGATTCCAGAGGATTCAAACGAGGAGATACAACAGGTTGCGACCATTGCTGCCGAGAGCCAAGAGATAGGGGCGAAGATCGCCGAGGTCATCCGGAAGGTCGGTAAGGACGGCGTGGTGTCCGTGGACGAATCGCAGGGGACGGAGATTGAGACGGAGCTCGTGGAAGGCATGGAGTTCGATCGCGGCTACGTGTCCGCCTACATGGTCACCAACCCGGAGCGCATGGAGGCCGAGTACAAGGACGTTCCCATCCTAATTACCGATAAAAAGGTCGCAAGCGTGCAGGAAATCCTGCCACTCCTGGAGAAAGTCGCCGGAGCCGGCAAGAAAGAGCTCGTCATCATCGCTGACGATGTGGAAGGCGAGGCATTGACCACGTTCGTCCTTAACAAACTGCAAGGGCGGTTTAACATCCTTGCGGTAAAAGCGCCCGGCTACGGCGACCGGAAGAAGGAGATGCTCGCCGACATCGCAGCGGTAACCGGCGGCACCGTGGTGTCCGAAGAGGTAGGCATTACGCTTAAGGATGCGGAGCCCGGCATGCTCGGCCGCGCGCAGAAGGTGGTCGCGACGAAGGACAAGACGGCGATTGTGGGTGGCAAGGGGAAGAAGGCAGACATCGAGGACCGCGTGGCGTCCTTGCGCACCCAACTCGCGGCGACCGATTCGAAGTTTGATAAGGAGAAGCTGGAGGAGCGCATCGCCAAGCTCGCCGGAGGCGTTGCGGTCATCCGCGTAGGGGCGGCGACCGAGACCGAGATGAAGTATCTCAAGGACAAGATTGACGACGCCGTGAACGCAACCAAAGCGGCCATTATGGAGGGTATTATTCCCGGCGGCGGTGCGGCTCTCGTGAAGGCGGCGCTCAAGGCAGAAGACAAGGCCGACTGGAAGAAGATGGATGAGGCGGAAGCGATCGGCTACCGTATCGTGCTTTTGGCGCTCGGGCGGCCTCTGAAGCAGATTGCCGAAAACGCCGGCAAGGAAGGCGCGATTATCGTCGGGGACGTTAAGAAAGGAAAGGGAAACATTGGGTACGACGCCTTGAAAGATGAGATTATTCCCAACATGCTGGAAGCGGGTATTATCGACCCGGTGAAGGTCGCGCGTGGCTCGGTAGAGCACGCCGTGTCCGCCGCGGCCATCCTGCTTACCACCGAAGCGGCTATTGCTGATGAGCCGGAAGAGAAGAACAGCATTCCGAATGCGCCCGGTGGCGGCATGCCGGACATGGGCGGCATGATGTAGAGGACTTCCAAAATGGGCTTCGCGACTTACATAAAGTGGTCGAGCAGGCCGAAAGTGAGGCGCGTGAAGCGGGGGACGAAAAAGGCGTCCGCTATTGGAAGGAGATCGCCATGTTTATCGCCATCGCGATAGTTACGATCATCATCGGCTGGTAAAACGAGTTTTCCGTCCAATCCCCACAGCAAAGAGAAAGCGCGCTCCTGTTCTCTTTGAGCGCCTCTTGTAACCCTGCTATACTGTGGTCATGACGCTCGTATATATCCTTCTCGCCATAACTGCCATAATATTAGGGTGGCTTATCGCCACCTACAACGGCTTTATCCGCCTTATAAACCGCGCCAAGGAGGCGTGGAGCGATATTGAGGTACAGCTCAAGCGCCGGTATGACCTCATTCCAAACTTGGTTGAGACCGTGAAGGGTTACGCCGCACACGAGAAAACGGCGTTTGAAAACGTAACCAAGGCACGCGCCGCCGCTATCGGTGCCACGGGCGCCGAGGCGAAAGGAGCCGCGGAGAACATGCTCTCCGGCGCTTTGAAATCACTCTTTGCGGTCGCGGAAGCGTATCCGGACCTGAAGGCGAACCAGAACTTTTTAGAGCTCCAGCGCGAGCTTTCTGACACCGAGAACAAAATCCAAGCGGCTCGCCGTTTCTACAACACAAACGTACGGGACCTGAATATTATGCTCGAGCAATTTCCGGCAAACATCGTCGGGAGTATGTTCAAGTTTGGAGCGCGCGAGTTCTTCGAACTTGCCGAGGACGAACAGGAAGCGAAGGACCCGGTGAAAGTACAATTCTAAACCACCACTAACCACCACTAACCACCACTAACCACCACTAACCACCACTAACCCCCCTAACCTCCAAACCCACAACCCCTAAACCAACCTGAAGCAAAACCTCTGGAAGCGACGCTTCCAGAGGTTTTTCGCTTCCAGAGATTTTTGGTCAGTGGTCAGTAAGACAGCGTTTTATAGTATTCGATCATTTCAGGCAACAGTTCCTGAAGCGGCGGCATCTGTTCATTGAGCAGGTCTTTAATTATGGCGTTATCGAGCAGGTTTCTTTCGGGGCGCGTCTTTCCCACATAGTCAAAAAGGCTTGCATGAGGAAATTCCTCCAGTTTCTCTTTGAGTTTCCGCACATTGGTCACACGACCGTCTTTCCATCCTGGCTCGAAAATCTCTGCCGGATTACAATGGATATACGAAACAATACGTCGCAGATACGAGTCAGTGCCAACATGCCGCGATCTAAACGGTCTTACAAATAAACTGCCAATACGGTCGTGCCGTTCGTTAAAGTATTTTGTGTAGCTTGTTCCAAGTCGTTGCATAAATTGCGATATGCCGCCCTCCACCTGCTCTTTTAAAAGCAGATGAAAATGGTTTGGCATTAATGCGTACGCACCGATGGCAACAAGTGGTTCGTCTCGGGGGAGTGAGAAAACATCATTATGGGCGAGTTTCCAAAATGAACTTCGTTCAATGGTTTTCGCACTATTACTTAAATAGAGTGCTTGAGTAAAACGCTGATAGTCAAATTGGTCATTGTATGTTGCCCTCCCGTCTATACCGCGTGTATAGCAGTGGTACCATTCTCCTTGGACAATTGGTTCTCGGCGGTGCCCCATACCCTCTGGAAGCGTCGCTTCCAGAGGGTATGGTACTATAATTTCGGTTGTTTATGGCGAGTTTATACACGGACGCAGACAGAAACATTCGAAAAACGTGGGTCCTTATGCTCACGTTTTTCTTCGTAGTTATCGGTATTGGCTGGGCATTCTCTTACATTCTTGAAACGCCCCTCATTCTCTACATTGCAGTAGCATTGTCCATCATGATGAATGTTGGGAGCTTTTGGTATTCGGATAAACTTGCGTTGAAAACCTCCGGCGCCAAACCCGCCGACGAGCGGGAATACCTGGAGCTCCATCGCATCATCGAAAATCTTTCTATTACCGTCGGAATGCAAAAACCGCGACTTTACATCATCAATGACGCGGCACCGAACGCCTTTGCGACTGGTCGCGATGAGAAGCACGCAGCGGTCGCGGTTACGACCGGTCTTTTGGATATGATGGAGCGCAGCGAACTCGAGGGGGTCCTGGCGCACGAGCTCTCACATGTGAAGAACCGCGACACACTGGTTATGACGGTGGTCGTGGTGCTTCTGGGATTCGTAACACTTCTCTCCGATTTTTTCCTGCGCTCCATGCTTTACGGGCGGCATGGCGGGGGAGAGCGCGATGGCCGGCTTCAGCTTATCTTCATTATCATAGGGCTCGCACTCGCCATCTTTGCGCCGCTCGTAGCGCGACTTATCCAGTTTGCCGTCTCCAGAAAGCGCGAGTTCCTGGCGGACGCGAGCGGCGCCCTGATAACCCGCTATCCTGAAGGGCTTGCCAGCGCACTGAAGAAAATCGGCTCCTACAAACAGCCGATGCGGAACGCCAACCACGCCACCGCCCACCTTTTTATTGGCAATCCATTTGGTGCCAAAGCGTTTAAGGGAATGAATAAATTGTTCTCAACACACCCACCGGTCGAAGAGCGTATCAAGGCGCTTTTAACTTAGAACCATTTTCGTGTAAGGTAAGGGGCACGGAGACGTCGCATAGTGGTCTAGTGCGCTCGCTTGGAAAGCGAGTAAGGGTAACACCTTCGAGGGTTCGAATCCCTCCGTCTCCGCCAATGAAACTTCTTGTTTCGTGAGGTCGCTACGCGACCGAACGGGGCGAGGGGAAGAAAGCAAGACACACCGTTGCTTCATATTTACCTTATTATTTTCTCTAAATGAGAACTTCATAGCGGGCTTTTAATATTTTTCAACTTTGGATTGGTGACCTGGGTATATACTTGAGTTGTGCGTATATTTGAATGGCCTAGTAATTCTTGTACATAACGCACATCGGTTCCGTTTTCGAGCAGTTAAGCGACATATTACTCGGCCAGCCATAAGAAAAATTTATTAAAGTCATAGGAATTCAGTAATAATATGGAAGAGCATTTAAAAAAAAGACCTCAAAAAAAGGTTTTCCAAAAAGAAAAAATTGATTCTCTTAGAAATCAAGCCATTGAAAAAATAAAATCAAAATTGCTTCCTGATGAAAAGATAATCAAAATCATCTTAATAGGTTCATCCGTAAAATATTCTTTTGGAGAATATGAACCTCCAGGATTTAGAGGAAGTTTATTTTCTGATTTTGATTTTATAGTATTTGTTAAAGATGATTTTGAAATACTTGAATGGCTTGATAGAGAACCAGATGGAAAACCTTTTCCAGATGAGAATATGAATTTAGCTTATCGTAATAAGAGATTCGTTGAAGATAAATATGATGTTGAGGTCTTTTTTATAAGAAAATCAAATGCTCAAGATCCTGAAATTCAAGAATTAGGTGAACTTGCAGGAATTCCTATGACTTCTGATTCTAAACATAAACATATTATTGTTTATTCTATGGGTTGAACGAGGCACTCCAAACGACTCAAGGGGACGCTGCGCTTTCGTCGCTACGCTCCTCACCCTCGTATAACAAGAGATAAAATGAAAATGCCCCAGCTCGGCATTTTCCCAAATTTTCTCCGCTACGCTACGAAAACTTCTTTTATCCCTGATGTTATATGAAATGCCTGCCCACTAAGTTAAACTAAAAATATGGCAAAGAAATTTTACGACATCATTTTTATTGCTGGAGCACCGGGAACGGGCAAGTCTTCTGTCGCACACGCTTTGCAGAAAAACCTTACCAGTCCGTGTTTTGAATTTGGTTGGATTCCAGAATTTCGTCAAAAAGGTGCTAGAACCATTCCCTATGAGGAAGAGGAAGGAATTGCTTTTGAGAATTTGGTTCTAGTAACAAAGAATTATATTAAACATGGCTTTAGCCATGTCATCATCACTGATCTTGAAGATAAGCGGATTATTGAACTACATCGTCATTTCAAAAAACAAAACTACATATTATTCACACTCATAGTCAGTGATGACGAAATTCTGAAATCCAGAGTTATGGATAAAACACGGACTAGCAAATACCGAGATATAAAAAGCGCAATAAAAATTAACAGAGAAATACTTGCCCGTCCGTTACTGAAAAATGAAGTCAGAATTGATACAACAAAAATTTCTTTGCCGAAAGTGGTAAAAGAAATAATGAATCATTTACAATAAGGTGATCGTGGGCAGGCACATCATATAACAGCGCGTATGCGGTTCTGTTCGTCGTCGTACCTCCTCCCCACTACACCCATATTTGCTGGCTTACCGCTTCGCGATATTATACAGCCAGCAAACATCGCATACACGCGGACGTTAAGTGAAATTGCTCAGGCCGTCCTTTCAAGATAAACTTATAAACAGAAAAATTATCACCTCATTATGGACATATTCAAAATCATTGGAGCTGCTGGACTTTTACTCATTTCAATCGGAATCGTCACCAAGAAGCGAAAAACACAAGATGTTCTTTATATTATTGGCGGCCTCTGTTTAGAGGCATACAGCATTTATCTGGGCGATGTTATTTTTATCATTCTCCAGATTATTTTCACGCTGGCCGCTATATACGATCTCGCAAAAGTCCAGCTCAAGAAGACGGCCTGAGCAACTCTCGCCATTCCAAGCGACGCCGCAGGCGGCGCGAGGAGAAAAGCAAGTTCGAGCTATTTCTAAAATACTCCGCCCGTAGCATTTTTTATCGGATTATGCGGAGTGTAATTACAGATCGTAATACTTTTCTGTTGCACTATACACGACAATCGGTTTCACACGCCCACTTTGTCGTAAGCATATAGACAACCCACGAGAGCATAATGGCCATCCAGTACGTAGTGTGCTCTAATAATTCCGCTCGGTCGCCCACAATAATATCAAACATGATAAATCCTCCAAAGATAAAGATTCCCGTGGCGGTTCCCCAAAAGAAAAATCTGTGTGCTGTTTGGATTCTCTTTCGAAGATAAAACCATAGGGAAATCAGAAAAAGTATGCCGGCAAATGCCTCAAGAACGCCGATGACTGCAAGTGATGTTTTTGCAATCCATAACTCGCCAAGATGAATAGAAGAAAAATAATCAAGCATCTTTTCAACACGCACTTTCCCCGCCCAATAGGGTTTTCCTGCAGCCACCTTATCAATTGCATTAAAAATCCAATAGAACATCCAAAATACTGTTGCTCCGACATGGATAACCCATACTTCTATGGACATAATAACGAAACGTTTATTTTTCCAGTTCCAGTCCATAGATATATTTTACTACAGATGTTACCTCATTATCCAACAAAAAACGAGAGAAGATGGTAGTATCGTATGCCGTCTGGTGCGCCATGGACTTAGAAGTTCTACATAAAAGGTCTCTATACGGAGACCTCGGCAAAGTCAGAAAAAATACGCTAAATACCCTCACCGTGGTGATATACTGAAAGAGTTGAAGCAAATTATGAAGGATTTGCTATTCTCGATTCTTATATAAAAAAGAATGAGTCTTGCCCAAAAAATCTTGCAAAAACAAGTATATGTGGTTATTCTTGTTGCCACTATCTTTTTGACCGTACTCGTGACGGCAGTGCCGGGCGACAGCACTTATTGGCTTCAGTACTGGTGGATGTTTCCTATCGCGTTCCTTATTGCACTCACCGTTAATACGGCAGGGATCAGCGGCGCGGCGCTTTTTGTACCGTTCTTCATTCTCGTTTTCCCACTCTTTGCCGGTACGAATCTTCAGGCAATAGAAACGGTTAAATTGGGACTTATCACGGAATCATTTGGGCTCTCAAGTTCCGCGCTTGCATTTCTTGCCTTTGGTCTCGTTGACCTGAAGATTGCCCGGCTCTCTATTCTTATTGCCTTGCCATTTGTTTTTGGTGGCGCCATTTTGGCTACCCTGATCCCGGAGTCAGTTTTATTTTTCATGATAGCAGTATTGCTTGTTGTTTCGGTAGTTCTGCTTTGGTTTGAAAAAGAGCTTGAAGCAAAACGCAGAATGGAACATGGCGCCGTCCCCGCATTGGAGAAAAATGAGCAAGGTGAAGCGGTAGTGCAAAAATCAAAAGACGGAAAGGAATACCACTATGCTTACACGCGCACCGGGCAACTAAAGCGCTCTGCGGGGTACGCCGTCGGTGGAAGCTTTCAGGGCGCAACCGGATTCGGCATCGGCGAAATGGGTATTATCGCAGCCATGCTTTCGCATATCCCCACGCGCATTGCAATCGGCACGAGCCACATTATCGTTGCAACGACCGCCATTGCGGCATCGCTCGTGCATTTCCTCATTGCCTCGGGAACTTCGGCAACCGCGGCCGCGTTTCCATGGAATATTCCGGCGATGACCATTCCTGCCGTAATCGCCGGCGGCCAACTTGCTCCATACGTTGCGGCAAAACTGCCAACGCGGTATCTTGAGCGTTTCGTCAGCGCCCTTTTTCTCATCATTGCGGGAGCACTCATCGTACTCGCGTTTAGTCAATAAAAATCACAAACACATTTTTATTCATCTCGCCGATGTTTTATCCGGAGAAACCTTTACTTACCCGATGGGGGTTTGCAAAACCAGAGGACAAAGACGAGATTGTTCCAGCATGAAGAAACGTCTGGAAGCATGGTATGTAAGCTATATAACAACAGGGCGACCCATACGATTCACACTCTCTCTTTCTGCCAATGCCTAGAACAATGTCTGTGCGTAGGCGCTCACAATACTTGAGTTTTGAATTGCAAACGCGATGAGGACAGACACGGCAAGTCCGAAAATGAGCCGGAGGAAGTCCTTGCCGACAATCGGGAAGACGTGCTTGAACTGGTAGTCCTTGATGCGCGTATACATGGCAAGCTCGCGGCCGGACAGGAGGCCGATGAACACCCAGGTCGTAGACATCGGGATATTGTTCATTTCCTTAAACACGAGAAGGATCAGGCCGTAGCAAAAGTCGATAATTGTGGCGCTTCGGATATAGTTGGTGTTTGATTTCTCCAGCACGATGTTCTGGATCTTGCCGCCGCGCCGGTACATGATGTAGCCCAAACCGGCAACGAACACCGTGATAACCGCAAGGAACTGCGGAATCGAGAGCTCGCGCGGCAGAAAGACGGCAATATTTGCAATGTCGTGGGAGAGCCAGGTGTACCACAAAAACCCCGTGGAAAGCCACTGCAGGACGCGCCACATTTTCTTATGATTCTTGTCTGTCGGAATGAATTTGTTGTCCCATTTGAAAATAACGACCCAGAGGCCGTAGGCTGCGATAGCGGCGATACCGTAGCCCAGTGCTGATTTCATCAGAATGCTTCCAAAGACAAGAGAAGGAGCGAACGAACTCAACACCAAAAGCGACGTTGAAACTGGCACACCAAAGCGCGTCAAAATGACTAGCGCGAGCGGAGCGAGTGCGTGGTACCACTGCACTTCAATAAACGGGATACGCGCCAGGCGCCCTGAAGCAATGTCCCCCATCGTGCCGCCGAAGTAACTCAATGAGAGTGTCACAATTAAAATAAGGGCCGTGAAGGCCCAGAGGTAGTACCATTTCGTTTTTTGATTTGAGGCAATGAAGGTACCAAGTGTTTGAATGCTGTCGTTGCCAATAACAGAATAGGCGGCGAAGAGAAATCCCAGAATCATCCAAATCAGAGAAAACTCCAGGCCAAACATGCGCCCATTCTATATAATCAGGAAACCGTATCAAGAAGTTATACCCACAGGCAGAAGCCGCGGGCAGGTATACTGAACCGACTATGTCCGCGGTTGCTTTTATTTCAAAACACGCTATTCTACAGGTAGCTCGCTAGTTCCTCCGTTATTACTTAATTGGATAAGGAAAGAGACAGAGCGTATTAGTTCATGGGTAAGAAATTGTTCGTCGGCAACGTGCCGTACACCATTACTGAAGACGAGCTGAAACAGGCCTTTTCAGAGGCAGGTACCGTCGAATCAGTAGCGATTATCACTGACAAAATGACCGGCCGCCCGCGCGGCTTCGTATTCGTCGAAATGGCGACTGACGAGGAAGCGCAGAAGGCGATCGAGATCATGAACGGCAAGGAAGTCGGCGGTCGCGCCTTGAATGTCAACGAGGCAAAGCCGCGCGAGGACCGGCCTTCAAACGGTGATTTCGGAGGAGGATACTAGCGAAACGTTAGGTATTATTCTCAAAAAGCCCTGCCTTGCGGGGCTTTTTCATTATCAGTTTCGTGGTATAATAGGCGAAGCACCAGGCGATGGCGCTTGTCCTTTGACAGGTGAGGAAAGTCCGAACATGTATTTCAGCTCCGGCTGATCTAAAAGGGTAGCGGGTAACGCCCGCACATTCCTCGGACAGGGGAATGAGCGTTGCGAGCAGAGACGCCCGAGGAGAAATCCGGAGGCTCCCGTCGCGCCTCTCTTATTGTGCATATTTCTGAGGTTGTAAAATCTCATTGTATTGTGCCAGAGATGAGGTGCGGCGGGATGAGGCTTCCAGTAATGGAAGATTGAAACGGCTAAATACGTACCTGCATGCAAGGCCGTACCGCGACGCGCTTGAGGCGCGTCGCGGGGTGCCGCTTGAGGTGCGCGGCGACGCGCGTCCCAGATAAATCATCACCTCATCTCGCCAGAGCTATGGCGAGATAAGACAGAATTCGGCTTATCGGTGCGACCTGTTCATCAACGTGAAAACACCTCGCGAGAGCGGGGTGTTTTCCATTAGATATCCTCGCGTTCAGGGAGATCGGCAAAACTTTTATCTCATGATGTATACTTTCAGTACGAATATCACTGTCTCAGCGACACCCGAACCACCATGGATACTGCACCAACACCCACTGCTCCCCGCCATAGCCGCACACACGGCCTTCCCTCCAGTGCACACAACAACGTCGGTTTCTATGCTGGCCTCGCGCTTCTCTTTCTTATCCCGATATTTTTCGTCCCATCCGCGCTTGCACCACTCCAATTCTCTAAAGTGCTTCTCGCGGTCTTTATCACCACAGCAACACTCAGTATCATTTTCTATCGCGCACTCGCTCGCGGTACCATCGACTTCTCCTGGTCGCTCTTACACATCGGCGTGTGGCTCCTGCCGCTCGCGTACCTCGTAGCGTCGCTCTTCTCGTCGAACCCCGCCGCTTCGTTCTTTGGCTATGAACTTCCAACCGATACGTTCGGCTTTATCCTTCTTGCCGCTTTCGTCGTTCACATTGCCTCAGCTGTGTTTCGAGGCAACACCCGGGTCTTCTCGGCGCTAGTCGCGTTCCTTGTTGCCGCGTGGCTTGTGTTCCTCTTCCAGATTGTCCAGATTGCCTTCGGTGCGCCGTTTCCGTTCCTAACAGACCCTTCGGCGAACCTTATCGGCCGCTGGAGCGACTTCGGCATCTTTGCCGGCCTTGTCGGCGCGCTCCTCCTTATGGCGCTCGAGTCCATTCCGCTCCCGAAGGCCCACTACGTGCTCTTGGCGGCGACCTTCATCGTGTCGTTCGTATTCCTCGTGCTTGCCGACTCGAGCGTAGCGTGGACCTTGTTCGGTGCCGCGGCGTTCGTAACGCTCGTCATCGGCCTTTCCAAACGTTTCCTATCAGATGCTGCCGAGATGGTTCCGCAGACGCTCCTACCAGGCATCCTCTCGTTCGTTGGATTCGCCGGCGCACTTTTCTTTCTCACCATTGGCGGCGGCGCGGCTGACGCGCTCCAGAGCGCATCCGGAGTGGATGTCTTTGAGGTACGGCCGACATTCCAGTCGACCATCAGCGTTGCGAGCGCTATCTATGCCGAGAGTCCGGTGTTCGGCTCCGGCCCCAACACGTTCAACGCGGCGTGGCTTCTCCACCGGCCGGCGGAAGTGGTACAGACGCCGTTTTGGAATCTCTCGTTCAACACAGGGGCAGGCGCCATCATCTCAAGTGCCGCAACCGGCGGCATTGTCATGGCTGTCGCGTGGTCTGTGTTCATCATCTTGTTTGCGCTCGCGGTTCTGCGCGCGCTCTTCGTTGAGGTGCGCGACCGGCAGTCGTATACGGTCGTCTCGCTGACCGTGCTCGCGAGCGTCTATCTCCTCGCCGCACACCTCCTCGCCGCACCGACCGCGGCCATCACACTACTCCTCTTCCTTTTCATCGGATTCTTTTTGGCATCGCTTTCCGGCACCGCGCTCGTCAGAACCATAGCAATAGAACTCCGTAGCGCGCCGCGTTTCGGATTCGCCTTTATTCTCGTTTCTATCGTTATCATGCTCGGCGCAGTCGGCGCATCGTATATGGCGGGCAAGGCGTACCTTTCCGTATACCGCCACAACCAGGGAGTTGCCGCGGCGAACCGCGGCGACCTCGCGGGTGGCCTCGAGAAGGTCGCGAGCGCAATCCGGCTCGATGCGCAGGACCGCTACTTCCGGACTATTTCACTCATCAACATCGCCGAGATGAACCGGCTCGTTCAGTCAGGAGGAAACGACGGAGACATGCAGGCCGCGTTTCAGCAGGCGCTCACTAACGCGGTTGATGCGTCAAACGCCGCGGTGGCACTCGACCCGCGAAGCTTCGCCAATCTGATGACTCGCGGATTGATATTTGAAACCGTCGTACCGCTTCAGATAGACGGAGCATTCGAGAACGCGCTTGCCACGTATGACGCGGCGCGTGCAGTAAATCCGAACGACCCGGAAGTCGACTGGCGTAGTGCCGCCCTCCATGCCGCCTCGGGTGATACCGAATCCGCGCGTGCACGGGTCGAGGCCGCACTTTCGAAGAAAGCAGACTATACGAATGCTATCCTCCTCCTCGCTCAGATCGAGCTTGACGAGGGGAACCTGGCGGAAGCCATTGATTCCGTCCGTGCCGCAGTATTTTTTGAGCCGACTAACCCGACCCTGCTCTATCAGCTTGGTATCTTACTTTTGCAGGACCGCGCCTACAGTGACGCGTCGGTGGTCCTGGAAGAGACGCTCCGCCTCCAACCGGAGTTTGCGAATGCCTCATTCTTCCTCGCGCAGGCGTACGCATTTCTCAACCGCTTTGAAGAAGCAGAGGCGGTGATGCGCGAGCTCGCTGTCCAGAACCCGGACAACCAGACCGTGCTCGAGTATCGCCGACAGCTCGCGGACGGGGAAAATCCATTTGATACTGCGCCGATCGCGCCTAACGAGGACGAGGGAACTATCGAATAGAACCATGGTGCGACGGGTCCTTTCCGCCATGAATAGGCAGATACGCGGCTTACACGAAGCCGCATATCTTCTTGCGTCATTTACCTTTCTCTCACAGGTTTTAGCGCTCGTGCGCGACCGCGTATTCGCGCACTCGTTCGGTGCGGGCGGGGTACTCGACGCCTACTTCGCGGCGTTTCGTATACCGGACTTGGCGTTCGCACTCCTAACCCTTTTCATATCATCATTCGCACTTGTTCCTTTGATTGCCGCGCGCGGCGGCGCAAAGTCGAATGAGGCGCGCGAGCTTATCGGTTCGGTCTTGTTTGCGTTCGGCATCGTGGCGCTTGTGCTCTCGGCGCTTCTCTACACGCTCATACCAGTATTCGTGCCGGCGCTCTTTCCTGGATTCTCCGCCGAGGTCGCCGCAGACGTCATCTTGCTTTCCCGCATCATGCTCTTTCAGCCCGTGCTTCTCGGTATTTCGTCGATTGCGGCGAGTGTGATGCAATCCTCGCAGAAGTTCGTGCTCTATGCGCTTGCACCAATCTTTTACAATGTCGGCATCATCACCGGCGCGGTTTTTCTCTATCCGGCGTTTGGGGTAGCGGGCCTCGCTTGGGGTGTCGTCTTGGGCGCCGCATTTCACCTTACGGTGCAGACCTGGCCCGCGCTCGCGCATGACCGGGCACTTTCGCCGCGCCGACCGCACGCTGTCTTTGCTGATGTGCGGCGAGTCGTTACGCTCTCGCTCCCCAGAGCGCTGGCGCTCTCCGCCCACCAGGTGCTCCTCCTCGTCTTTCTCGGCGCGGCATCGCTTTCTACGCTCGGCTCTGTGGCAGCACTTTCCTTCGGCTGGAACCTGCAGTCGGTGCCGCTTTCCGTGATTGGTGCGAGCTACGCAACAGCGCTGTTTCCAGCGCTCGCGGCGCTTTATACCAGGGGCGAGCGCGAGCTTTTCATCGGCGAGGTGTGGTCCGCCATCAGGCACACGATGTTCTGGATTATGCCGGCCATTATGCTCATGGTGGTTTTGCGGGCGCATATCGTGCGCGTTATCCTTGGTTCCGGCGCGTTCTCATGGAACGATACACGGCTCACCGCCGCTATCCTTGCCGCTTTCGTCGTTTCCTTGATTGCGCAGGGGGCGCTCCTCATCTTCTCCCGCGCCTACTACGCCGCGGGACGCTCGCTGGAGCCGATTGCGGTTAACGTACTCTCCGCCGCGCTTGCTGGTGTTACAGCATACCTTGGCGTTATCTGGTTCCAGAATGCCACGCTCACACGGTACTTTTTGGAAGACCTGTTCCGTATCGGCGGCATTTCCGGCACGGAAACCGTTATGGTCGCCATCGCGTACTCCTCGGTGATGCTCGTTGCCGCGGGTATCTTCGCCGTCCTTTTTGCGCGCCGCTTCGGGTTCGAACAGCGGACACTGCACTCACTCCTCTTCTCGTTTTCCGCATCCATCATCGGCAGCGCGGCCGCATACGGCGCGCTCCAGCTGTTCGGCCCACTGTTGCCAACCGACACGTTTGTCGGCATCCTTACCCAGGGATTTGTCGCCGGCGTTGTGGGTCTTGCCGCGTGGGTTGCGACACTGTGGCTTCTCAAGAGCCGCGACTTTCGCGAAGTCGTAACTATTATGCACCGCTTGGTAATGCAAAGAAGTAGCGCAAATACCAAATGACCTCACTCGAACACATACGCAATTTCTCAATCATTGCCCATATCGATCATGGCAAATCGACGCTTGCCGATCGGATGCTCGAACTGACAGGCGCGGTCGAGAAACGGAAGATGAAAGCGCAGGTACTCGACCAGATGGATTTGGAGCGCGAGCGGGGCATCACCATCAAAATGCAACCGGCGCGTATGGAATACGCGCCGGTTGGAAGCGGGGAACCCTACATACTGAATCTCATCGACACGCCCGGACACATCGACTTTGCCTACGAGGTGTCGCGCGCCTTGAAGGCGGTCGAGGGAGTGCTCCTCCTTGTGGATGCGACGCAAGGTATCCAGGCACAGACCCTGGCAACGCTCCAGATGGCGCGCGAAGCGGCCTGCGTCGTCATCCCCGCTATCACGAAAATCGACATGCCCACAGCACGCGTACCAGAAACCAAGGCCGAGCTAATCGCGCTTCTCAAATGCACCAGCGATGACATTTTTTTGGTTTCCGGAAAGACGGGAGAGGGGGTTGAGGAGCTTTTACACGGCATTGTCGAGCGCGTGCCGGCGCCGTCGTCTTCCTACGACGGCGCCGGTGGCCGCGCGCTTATCTTCGACTTCTCGTACTCGGAGCATCGGGGGGTTTCGATGTACGTGCGCGTTACGGACGGGACGCTTCGCGCCAAGGATCCTTTGACGCTTGCGGCAAACCAACAAACCTTCGCAGCCGCGGAGGTCGGGTGGTTCACTCCCGAGCCGCGTGCAAGCGGCATGCTTTCCGCCGGCGAGATCGGCTACGTCGTTTCAGGTCTCAAGGAGCCAGGTATCGCACTCGTCGGCGACACCCTGCGGACCACCAGCATGCCGCTTGAGACACTGCCTGGCTACCAGAAGCCGAAAAGCGTGGTCTGGGCATCCCTATATCCCGAAAACCAGGACGGGTTCGTCTACCTCAAACAGGCGCTTCAACGCCTGGAGCTTTCTGATTCTGCATTTTCATACGAAGAAGACGGCTCGAGCGTCCTGGGCAAAGGGTTCCGGTGCGGGTTTCTGGGGATGCTCCACCTCGAAATCATTACCGAGCGCCTGCGGCGCGAGTTCGGCCTGACCCCTATCATCACCGCGCCGTCCATCATGTATGAGGTCGCCGACCAGCGGGGTGAGACGAGTCAGGTGTTCAGCCCGTCGCAGTTTCCCGACCACGGAAACATCGCACAGGTGCGCGAGCAGTGGGTGGCACTTTCCATTATCACGCCGCCGGAGTATCTCTCTGGCATCACTCAGCTCCTCTATGGACACGAAGCGCATGTAACCTCATCCAATATGTTTTCAGACGGGCGCATGGCAGTCAAAGCGGATATGCCGCTTCGGGAACTCATGCGCGGCTTTTTCGACCGGCTGAAGAGTGTTTCCTCCGGGTTCGCGTCGCTTTCGTACGAGTTTATCGACATGCGCCCGGCGGACGTAACGCGGCTTGACGTCCTGGTTGCCGAAGAGCCGGTGCCGGCGTTCGCGCGTGTGGTTGCGCGCCGGCGTGTCGAAGAAGAGGCACGCGCGGCAGTGGAGCGACTTCACAAAACACTTCCCAAACAGCTTTTTGTGGTGAAGATTCAGGCAAAAGCAGACGGCAGAATCATCGCATCAAAAGCGCTTTCGGCGATGAGGAAAGATGTAACAGGGAAACTCTATGGCGGGGATGTGACGCGCAAGAAAAAGCTTCTGGAAAAGCAGAAGAAAGGAAAAGAGCGGCGGGCAGGGCACGGGAAGGTGAACATCCCGCCTGATGTTTTTTTGAAAATGGTGAAGCCGGAAGAAGGGAAGTAGTGGCGGTGCTATTGTTGATGCGTCGGCGGCACCCCTGCGCCACCAAAAGAGAGATAGAAAACGGGACTGTACAATACAAGCATGGAAACAATGATGAGGAACACCAGAACGCCCCACACCCACTTCATCACGCCGCGCGTTTTTTTATGAAACAGCATACGTACAGTTAGTATAATACAAGGATGCGCAGACCGAAAGGGAGGATAGAACGCATCATCGCAAAAGCGGCGGCGTGGTTCGTTGTACTCCTCCTCCTCGGTATCGCCGTGTTCCTTGCCGGCTCCACCTGGGAGGTCAGGCAGAAGGAGCGCGCCGCGTGGCAGGAGCGCGAGTATGCGCGTGAGGCGTACGAAGAGGCGGTCGCGCGGCGCGACACACTCCTCGAACACCTCACCGGCCTTTCCACCGACCGTGGCGTTGAGGAGGAGTTTCGGAAGCGTTTTCCGGTTGCGCGCGATGGCGAGGAAATCATTATTTTAGTTGACCCGTCGGAGGCAACATTAGATACTGTGCCGGAACCGTCTGTGTCATTTTGGCAGCGCATCAAGGGCTGGTTCAGTTTCTAAGCGAGATTAGTTAAGTGGCATAACACTAGCTTCCCAAGCTAGGGTCGCGGGTTCGATTCCCGCATCTCGCACAAAAACAATGAGCCGAGTGCGTGAGCACTCGGCGATTTGTTTTGTAGCGATGGATAGGGAATCGAAGAGAGGCCGCCGCGAAGCCCGCGCAGAAGCGCGGTGGCGGCCGACGGGGTCGAGGCCCGTTTGTATTTTGGGAGCACAGCGCTCCAAAATACTTACGAGCGGTGACCGATTCCCGCATCTCGCACAAAGTGTTATACTAGGGGCATACCAAACCAATAACCACCACATTCCACTATGGCTGACCAGAAAACTGTCACGATTTATACGACACCGACCTGCCACTTCTGCCACCAGGCGAAGGAGTTTTTCAAAGAGAAGGGCGTTGAGTACACCGAGAACGACGTCTCATCTGACGCCGCGAAGCGGCAGGAAATGATTGAAATGACGGGCCAGATGGGCGTGCCGGTCATCAAGATAGGCGACGATGTAGTCATCGGCTTCGATAAAGAAAAGGTCGCGAACCTCGTCGGTATTAACGAGTAATCCAGGATAGAAATTCGGATGTCCGACATCCGAATTCATCCGAATTTCGATCCTGGATCAGCGCAAAACAAAAAACCCGCCCTGGGGCGGGTTTTTTGTTCAGGTGTCCTCGCCAGGAGTTGAACCTGAATCTAGGGTTTAGGAAACCCTCGTTCTATCCATTGAACTACGAGGACGCGGACTTTTATGTTGTACACTATTATATATGAATCGGCAAAAAGCTAAGCGTGAGTCATCGCTTGACGAGGTGTATAGATTGGCAAAGGACAATAACCGTATGCTCCGCGCCATTAGGCGCGATGCGTTCGTCGGCGGTATTGTGAAGTTTGTTTTCTGGATCGCCGTCTTTTTTGTGTTACCGTACATTCTCTATGTCATCTATCTACAGCCATACCTTGAGAATATTCAAACTGCGTATGAGGGCTTTAATGAAAGCGCGAGCACGTTGAATGAAGCGTCCGACGAGTTAAAGAACTTCAAGAACCAATTTCCGAACTTCGGTGATTTTTTCGGACAATTTGGCGGGAGCGGGAACTAGATTTTACAATGGTTTTTGGTAGAATACGAAAACCTCCGAGAGGAGTCGCACTTCGCGCTCCTACCTCGGCGGTGAGCTAGGAGAATACTCTTTCGAGGTAAGCCAAGCTAACGCTTGTCTTGCCTCGGCGGCGCTTCGGCATAATGTGCTACTCTTTTCATTGCGCTGCAACAAAAATGGAAGCAAGCTTCCATTTTTGCCTTGCTTGTGAAAAACGCACATTATCGCAGATAGCTTGCCGAGGTAGCTCAGTTGGTTAGAGCACTGGTTTGAAGAACCAGGTGTCGGCGGTTCGAGTCCGCCCCTCGGCACAAAACAAAACGTCGGTGCGCAGGCACCGACGTT
>JBHHWQ010000005.1:0-26349 GCA_046756605.1 Minisyncoccia bacterium
GTATTTTTTGATTTAGACGGCACCCTACTCGACACCGCTCCCGATTTAATTGCCAGGTTCTGGAACGCCCCCTCGGGAAATCCCGCCTCAAGGAAAATCGCTTCAAACGCAATCGCTGCGCCCTGCACGTTTGAAGCGTGCTTCAAAAGCCCGACATTGCCCGCCATCAAAACCGGTGCCGCAAAGCGGGCAACCTGCCAGTACGGAAAATTCCACGGCATGACCGCGAGCACTACTCCGATGGGTTCAAACCGTACATAACTTTTTTCGAAATCCGTTTCAATGTTTTCCAGTGCGAGGAACGATTCCGCATTATCGGCGTAGTAGTTGAGCGCCCATGCGCACTTTTCGGCTTCAGCAATACCGGCAACGATGGGCTTGCCCATCTCTTCTGACGCAATTACCGCCAATGCTCGAGCGCGTTCAATAAAAAGATCCGCCGCTTTATGCATGAGCTTGGCGCGCTTGCTAAATGAAGTATTTCGCCAGGACTCAAAAGTGGAAGCGGCGCGCTGAAGGCGTTTTTCTATCGCTTCAGGGCCGTGTTCCTCGTACACTTTCCCTTTTTCTCCGGTAGCTGGGTTTATTGATTGGAATGACATAGTGGGTACTCCTTTATATGCATTATAAACGTGACGCGCGGCGGGGTAACTCTTGGTTAAAGACACGCGTGTTTTCCGAATAATCGACCGGCACCTCGATGAGGGAAACGCCTTTCCGTGAAAGCGCCGCCGCAAACACTTCATCAAGATCGTCTGCAGACGCGACCCGATGCCCATATGCGCCATAGCTTTCGGCGTACGTGACAAAGTTGGGGTTTTGGTATTGCAGACCGAACGAAGGAAACCCCTCTCCCTCTTGTTTCCAGCGGATCATGCCGTAGGCGTCATCATTGAGAATGATTATCGGCAGGTCAATGCCGAGGCGCATGGCGGTTTCTATCTCCTGCGAGTTCATCATAAAACCACCGTCACCAACAACGGCAATGACGCACTTCTCCGGATAAAGCAGTTTCGCCGCGATCGCTGCCGGCACGCCAGCGCCCATTGTGGCAAGCGCGTTATCCAAAATCAGCGTGTCGGGAGCATACGTGCAGTAATTGCGCGCAAACCAAACCTTGTACATGCCGTTATCAAGTGACACGACGCCGTTATCCGGCATCGCACGGCGCACCGAAGAAACGATACGCTGTGGGATAAGCGGAAACCGCCCGTCTTCTGCAAGAGTGCTGTTGTATGTATTCAGCGCTTTTTTCACTTCGAGGAACCGGACAAAGTCCCATTCTTTTTGCACAGTGATGCGATTACTTACCTGCCAGAGCGCGTTTGCGATATCGCCGATCACTTCGAGTTTGGGATGGTACACCTGATCAATTTGCGCCGAGGTGAAATTGAAATGAATAATATCCGAACCGCTCGGATGCATAAAAAACGGCGGCTTTTCAACAACGTCATGCCCGATGTTGAGTATCACATCAGCCGCTTCAATAGCGCGGTGCAGAAAATCGCTCGAGGAAAGCGCGGCAGTGCCGATAAAATGTGGGTGCCTCTCATCAACCACACCTTTACCCATCTGCGTTGAAAACGCGGGTATGCCGGTTTTATCCATAAACACCCTGAGCATCTTAACGATTCGCTTGCGGTTTGCGGCGGCTCCCACAAGAATGAGCGGCCGTTTTGCGGTTTCGATGCGCTCGACAGCGTATGTGATCGCTTTTTCATCCGCAACGGGCCGCCGCGCATTACTCGGACATATACTGCTGTCATCCTCGGCCTCTTCCTTTGCAATATCCTCGGGAAGTTCAAGGTGCACCGCACCGGGGCGCTCTTCGTTTGCAATACGAAAAGCGTCGCGCACCGCGGCGGGAATTGCCGCCGGGGATACGATTTGCCTGGTTGATTTAACAACGGGCTGCATAATGTCAACGGTATCAACAACTTGGAAACGGCCTTGCTTGCTCTTTTTGATCGGTTTTTGACCGGTAATAAAAAATGCAGGCATGCCGCCGAGCGTCGCATACGCGGCGGCGGTGATAAAATTCGTCGCGCCGGGCCCGAGGGTCGAGAGGCATACTCCCGCATGCCCTGTTAAGCGGCCGAGTGTTGCGGCCATAAAGCCCGCGGCTTGTTCATGGCGCGTCACAACGAACGTAATCGAAGAGGTGCGCAGCGACTCAAGGAGATCAAGGTTCTCTTCGCCCGGCACGCCAAAAACGTACCGCACACCTTCGTTTTCAAGCGCTTTCACAAAAAGATCGGAAGCTTTCATACACACTGCTTATATGCACTTATGAGATACTGCTCATATATTGTCGCATCAAAGAGAAAAGATACAAATGCCACGGGTGCGTATACTGACAGGGATGATATGCAATACTCTGATCCATTGAGCAGCCACACTCGCCTGACCAAAAGCCAACGTGCGGGGCTTGGAAAATTGCGCATTGAAAGCGTAGGAGATCTGCTGTACCACCTGCCGCACCGCTACGAGCGTGCGGCGGATATCCGGCGCGTGGCTGACGCCGCCGCCGGCGAGACCGCGACCTTCTATGGCGAATTTACCAAACTTGAGACGAAGAAATCGTTCCGCACGCGCGTGCCAATGGCGGAGGGCGTGTTCACGGATGGCACGGGGACCATGCGCGTCGCGTGGTTCCACCAGCCGTACCTCGCGAAGATGCTGCCGGTGCATTCGCCAGTGCGCCTCTCTGGTAAGGTGGCGGAACGTAACGGCCGTAAATACATCGCAAACCCCGCCGCAGAGCCGGCCGGCGGTATGCCGCTCATGGAAGGTGTGAGTGGATTGTTTCCGGTATATCCCGCCGCGCATGGCGTCTCGTCGCTCTGGCTCTTCCATACGCTCCAGAAGGTTTTGCGCTCGAGTGTGTTGGAGTCGCTCGAGGACCCGTTGCCGGAAACCGTTTTGAAACGGTATAACCTGCCCACCCTGAAGACGGCACTCATCTTCGCGCACGAACCGAAGAAACAGAAGGATGCGGACGCGGCGCGCAAGCGCTTTGCGTTCGAGGAGGTGTTTCTGATACAGACCGTCCGCGCGCTACAGCGCGCGGCGGCGGCGGAAGCGCGCGCCTACGAAGTGGACGCAGATGAAGCGCGCGTCGCGGCATTCATGAAGGACTTTCCATTTGAAGCAACCGCGGGGCAGAAGAAAGCGATTGCCGACATCATGGCGGATTTCCTGCTCCCCGCACCCATGCACCGTCTGCTTGAAGGCGACGTGGGGAGCGGTAAGACGGCGGTTGCCGCAGCGACGGCGTACGCGGTCGCGACCAGCCGGCCGAAAACCGGCGACGGGGAAAAGCAGGATTTCGGCCGGCTGCAGGTGGCGTACATGGTGCCGACAGAGATCCTCGCCAAACAGCACTTCAAAACCTTTACCGACTTTTTCGTAAAGCACCCCATCCAGATCGGGCTCATAACGGGCTCTGGATGCTACAAGTTTCCTTCCAAGGTGAACCCCGCGGAGGCAACGGCGATTTCGCGAAGCCAGTTCCTGAAGTGGGTCGAGAATGGCGAGATAGCGATTGTTATCGGCACGCACGCACTCATACAAAAAACTGTCGCGTTCAAACATCTCGCATACGTCATAATTGATGAGCAGCACCGCTTCGGTACGCTCCAGCGCAAGGAAATTACGACGAAAGGTGGTGGTGCTGAGCCGCACCTTCTTTCGATGACCGCAACCCCCATCCCACGAACGTTGGCGCTGACCCTCTACGGCGACCTAGACCTTACCGTCTTGGACCAACTGCCGAGCGGTAGGAAACCCATCAAAACGGAAATTATTCCGCCGTCAAAGCGGAGTGCCACGTATGAAACCGTCCGCGAACGGCTGAAGGAGGGGCGGCAGGCGTACGTTATCGTGCCCAGGATTGACGAGC
Organism: Minisyncoccia bacterium; assembly: GCA_046756605.1. Classification (GTDB taxonomy): domain Bacteria; phylum Patescibacteriota; class Minisyncoccia; order Phycocordibacterales; family Phycocordibacteraceae; genus Phycocordibacter. The sequence goes on from JBHHWQ010000005.1 coordinate 3,902, forward strand.
CGGACCCGGAAAAACAGCTCGCGCTCCAAACGCGCTCTGTCGCAAGCGAGATGAAGACGCTCGCGAAGGTCTTTCCCGAATTCACTATCGAGAAGCTCCATAGCAAGATGACGCCGAAAGAGAAAGAAGACGCCATGAACCGCTTCGCCGACGGCGAAGTCAACCTATTGGTTGCAACAAGCGTGGTTGAGGTGGGTGTGAACGTACCGAACGCCACGGTCATTATGATTGAAGGCGCTGAACGGTTTGGTTTGGCGCAGCTGCACCAGCTCCGCGGCCGCGTGATGCGCTCGACGCATCAGCCCTATGCGTACCTCATGGTCGATTCAAGTGCGAAAACCGATGCGGCGCGTCTGAAGGCAATTGCAACTGCCAAAAACGGTTTCGAGCTTGCGGAGAAGGACCTTGAAATTCGCGGCGCTGGCGAGCTCTATGGCCGCGCGCAGTCCGGCCTCACAGACATCGGCATGGAGGCGCTGAAGAACCTGAAGCTGGTCGAAGCCGCGCGTGAGGAAGCATTCGCACTGGTCGAGAAAGACCCACAGCTAAAAAAACACGCGCATCTCAAGACACATGCAGGAGCAAAAACCAAAACACTTCACTTTGAATAAAACGGCTCAGTCCGGTTGAGCCGTTCGGTGTGCTCGCTTTACTTTTCAGTAAACTCGCACATACCTGCGCCAAGGAAACAACTTGTTACGTAGCATACTACTTACAGTCAACTGAGTGAAATATGGACACGCCGTGTCCATATTTCAGAAGGAGGGTAGCAAGAAAGTTTAGCCCCGCCTCGTCTATTTTCTCTGCTGAGAAAATATGACTCCGGCCCGGCCAAAGTCACGCAGACACAAAGCAGTTTGTGTCGTCTGGTACTTTGTCGTCACAGATATTTTGCTCGCCAGCCGCTCGCAAAATTCCGCGACCCCGCCTCGTCTATTTTCTCTGCTGAGAAAATATGACTCCGGCCCGGCCAAAGTCACGCAGACACAAAGCAGTTTGTGTCGTCTGGTACTTTGTCCGCCCCCCTGGACTCGAACCAGGAACCACCAAGGTATAAGCTTGGCGCTCTACCATTGAGCTAGGGGCGGTATGCCGAAACTATAACGCCTTTTTAGGATTAAACGCAACGCCACACCCTATCTTGCCCTTCTCTATGAAACAAAACCCCGCGAACGCGGGGTTTTGAACACACGAAAAAGGGACAAACTACAACTACACGGTCGGCGGGTTCGATGGTGGAGTTTCCATCGGCATCGACGCGTGGCTGCCACCCTTCCCAAAACCTATGTAGAGGATGACAACAGCAAGTACCACGTGGAGGATATGGTCCGCCATGTTCGCCGCGATGATGCCGAGGACGGTGTCACCCTGCACCAGTCCGACGACAGCGACAATCGCGTAGATGATGCCGAACACTTTGAATACCATACGTCCCGTCGTCTCCGCGGCAAGCGCCGCCCAGACGAACGCGAGCCCAGAGATGAGGTGAATGATGTTGTGCAACGCATCGACCTCGAAGAGACCGAGGAGCATTCCGTTCGGAGCAAACGCCGGAATGAATCCGAGGATGCCGACCGCAAGGAATACCACTGCGAGTATCCACGACCAAGTTTTTATCATGGTGAAATACACTTGTGATTAATAATAGTAATTCGACCTGACTTTATTGTAACGAGCAGGGGGCGCCTTGCGGCGCCCCCTGTGGAAAGCAACGATACTATCCATGATGTTCAATATCTTCTTTCTGTTTCGGTTCGATACCGTGCAGTAGAAGCAGTTCCTCGAACTCGTCGCGTTCGATGGTTTCTTTTTCCATCAGCCGCGCCGCAATTGCGTCCAGGAGCTTGCGGTGGTCGGTAAGCGCCTGCTCCGCTTTCTTGTACGCGCCGTCGATTATCTTTTTTACCTCGGCATCGATACGCGCCGACACTTCTTCTGAATATTCCTTGTCATTCTTGCCACGCCCATAGATGGGCTGGCCGGTCTCGGTTTCAAGCGCAAGCGGCCCGACCGTCTCCGACATACCGTACTTCGTGACCATGTTACGCGCGAGTGCTGTGAGCACCTGCAAATCGTTCGACGGGCCGGTGGTCAGGTCGTCGAACACCATGCGCTCTGCGACGTAGCCGCCTAAGGAAACCGCGATGTCGTCGTGGAATTCGCGCATCGACTGCATTTTCTTGTCTTCGATAGGAAGCTTCAGTGTATAGCCCGCCGCACGGCCGCGGGAGATGACGGAAATTTTGTGCACAGGGTCTGCGTAAGGAAGAATGGAGGCAACAAGCGCATGTCCAGCTTCATGGTACGCAGTAATCTCCTTCTCTTTTTTGTTCAGGAGATGGGTCTTTCGTTCCGGCCCCAGCATAACCTTCTCGATGGAACGGATGAGGTCGAATTGCGAAACCTTTTTGCGGTTTTCGCGCGCGGCGAGGATGGCGCCTTCATTCATCAGGTTCTGCAGGTCCGCGCCTGAGAAGCCGGGGGTGCGCTCAGCAATGACGCGGAGATTCACGTCTTCCGCAAAAGGCTTCTTTCGTGCGTGGATTTTCAAAATCGCTTCCCTGCCGTCACGGTCCGGCAGGTCGATAGTTACCCGCCGGTCGAACCGGCCGGGGCGCAGCAGCGCCGGGTCCAGGACGTCCGGCCGATTCGTTGCCGCCATGACGATAACTTTCTCCGACGGTTCGAAACCGTCCATCTCGACCAGTATCTGGTTCAGGGTTTGTTCGCGCTCGTCGTTGCCGCCGCCGACGCCCGTGCCGCGCACGCGGCCCACCGCATCTATCTCGTCGACAAAAATGATAGCGGGCGCCGCGGCTTTCGCCATCTTGAAGAGGTCGCGCACGCGGCTGGCGCCCACGCCCACGAACATTTCGACGAATTCCGAGCCGGAGATGGAAAAGAATGGCACGCCGGCCTCGCCTGCGACCGCCCGGCCCAACAAGGTCTTTCCTGTGCCAGGCGCGCCCATGAGCAAGACCCCTTTCGGGATGCGGGCACCGATGTCCAGAAACTTCTTGGGGTTCTTGAGAAAATCAACGATTTCGGTCAGCTCCTCTTTTGCTTCCTTCGCGCCTGCGACATCTGCGAACGTGACTCGCTGGGATTTGTCTTTCGGATCGATCATCCGCGCCTTGGATTGTCCGAATGTGAACGCCTGCATGCCGGCGCCGCGCACCTGGCGCGAGAGATACCAGATGAAGACAATGATAAGGAGAAGCGGCAGGATGATTGGCGCGAGATTGAAGAACCAGAAGCGGAACCCTCCTTCATCTTCCACCTCTATAGAAACGGCGGAGAGTTCCTCCGCGGAAAGCCCGTAGTTGACGAGCGTGTCGGAGAGCGCGGTGTTCGCCTCCTTGCGCACGCGGCGCTCGGTTCCGTCCTCGTACGTTACGGTCAGCCGATCGCCGGCGACCACAATTCCCTCAACCTGCTCGGCGCGGATGTCGGCGGCGAGTGTCGAGAGCGACACAGGTTCCGGCTTATCGGCGCCCGAGAAAAACAGGTTAAATGCGAGAATGAGGAGCGCAAGAAAGAGAAGCGTCGTCGTCCATCCGCCCCTCTGTGGGACCTTCCCGGCGCCCTTCGTAAGCCCCTGCAGCTGCTTGGGGAGCGGTGATGGTTGCGGGGCTTTCTTGCGGCCTTTTTTCTGTGGCTTTTTTGCTGGGCCTTTCTTTTTTGGAGTGTCCGCCATGCGATGTATTATACAGTTTGATGGCATTTATTGAAAATAAAAAGGCACGCTTTGATTTCGAAATCCTGGAAACGTTCGAGGCGGGTGCGGTGCTCGCCGGCCACGAGGCGAAAGCAGTACGTGCCGGCAGGGGCTCCTTGGACGGCGCGCGGGTGGCGGTTCGTGGCGGCGAGGCGTTTCTGATGGGCGCGTCCGTCGCCCCATATCAGCCGAACAACACGCCGAAAGGGTATGACCGGGAACGCGCGCGAAAGCTTCTTATGAACAGGAAAGAGATCGCTACACTTGCCGACGCGGAGGGGAAAAAGGGGTTGACAATTATCCCATTGAGGTGGTATAATCGGAACGGTAAGGTGAAGCTGGAGGTCGCGGTCGTGCGCCGTAAAAAGAAGCACGATAAACGCGCGGCGCTCAAGGAGCGCGATATCCGGCGGGACATTGAACGCACCTTGAAAAACGAATATTAAAACCCTGCTGGTGGTTCCCCAGCTCCACTTTTGGAACGCATGCTTCAGTTGCGGCGAGACAAAAGTGGAGCTGGGGGGTGAACCAGCATCGACAGTATGTTCTTGTTTTTTGTGTGCAAAGCGGTGAATGCTGGAGAACACCTAAAACCTCGAGCAATCTAAACGTGCAAAATCGTTTACCTTGAGACCGTACGCCAAGTACGCCTCTCCCGCTTACGCTTTGGCCTAAGCGGCATCACGCTCCCTGACTCCTGATACGGAAGCGCTGGTGTAATACCTTTCAGGATACGGAAGCGGACCCGCTCGCCCCGCTCCCTGACAATCTAGAGCTCGGTGGTGCGCGATTTGGTTCGCTTTTTACTCGCACTGCTTAAATCCATAAAGTGAACTACGCTTTGTAGAGTCGCTCAAAACGCCCGTACTGGACGGGAGCTCACTACTCCCCACCTCCACCAGAATCTATAAAACCGCCATTATGGCGGTTTTTATTTTTGGACAGAGTATTGAAATATCCTTGTGTTGCTTGCCAAACGGGCTGAAACCCGTACAATAGTTGCCTATAGCTATCCGCATAAAAAAGAAGAACCGGAAGCCCTTCGTACGAAAGGAGCGTATCCGCATCAATGGGGGGATCCGCACGCCAGAGGTCCGTGTCGTGGACGGCGATGGTGAAAACCTGGGCGTAATGCCAACTGTTGAGGCGCTGAAGCGGGCGCAGGAGGCGGAGCTCGATCTCATCGAGATTTCACCAAAGGCCCAACCGCCGATTGCGAAAATTGCGGATTATGGTAAATTTCAGTACGACCAGCAGAAGAAGGCGAGCGCTGCGAAGCAGAAGGCGCATGCGACCGAGACGAAGTCACTGCAGGTTGAGGTGGTAACAGGCGAGAACGACCTTCTGCGCAAGGCCCGCCAGGCAGCCGAGTGGCTCCGCGAAGGGCACCGGGTGAAAATCGAACTCTTCCTCAAGGGCCGCTACAAGTATATGGAGCCGGCATTCCTCAAGGAGCGTCTGAACCGGTTCGTGCTGTCGGTGCCAGAAGAGTACAAGGTGGCCGAAGATATGCAGAAGGGGCCGAAAGGGTTCTTTCTCATCATCGAGCGCGTCGGAAAGAAAGGGGTCCAGAAACCGAAAGTGAGCGCGCCGAAAGGCGAAGCAACCACGGCGGAAGCAGAGAAAAACAAAAATGAAAACAAATAAATCATTCACGAAGCGGATACGCGTAACGAAGAAAGGGAAACTGGTCGCACGCAAAAGCGGGCAGAACCATTACAACGCGAAAGAAAGCGCTGGCACCAAGAACGTGAAGCGCCGGAATGCATCGGTACGCCTTTCAAACAAGGCGAAGGCTCGTTTCCTGCCCCGAAGCGGCGCGTAGTTTAGAAAATATTATAAACGAAGTGAATTAGATTTTCTTACCATGGCACGCATCAAACGAGGAACGACAAAGACAAAAAAGCGCCGCACGATACTGAAGGCCGCGAAGGGTTTTCGGTTTGCGCGCTCGAAGAAGAAACGTGCCGCCAAAGAAGCGCTCCTCAAGGCGCGCTCGTACGCGTTCCGCGACCGCAAGAATAAGAAACGCACCATGCGTTCGCTCGCGATCGTTAAGGTGAATGCGGCGGTGCGCGCACTAGGGTTTAAGAACTACTCAACCTTCATCGGCGGGGCAAAGAAAAAAGGCATCGAGCTTAACCGCACCGTGCTCGCCCAGCTCGCCGAACACCATCCGGAAGCATTCGAGCGTACGCTCAAAGAGATGGCAAAGTAAACAACCACCGGCCTGAGAGCCGGTAGTTTTTTATATTAAGCCTTGACTGCGACAAGCGCGCCATCTGTTCCCTCAGGGAACACCTCGGTTGTATAGACCTCTGCGTGCAAGAATTGTTTTGCTGCTGAGTTCCACCAAATAAATTCGGCCTTGTGCTTGAGGTCGCCCACAAACGCTTCGGGGAAAATAATGCCTCTGTTACTTTTGCCTTTGTTCGTGATTTCCTTGATCTGATTCGCGAAGTCAGAGTTTACATTCTCATTAAGCCACGCGAGCGTTGCTTGTAGCTCGGCAGATAAAAACCCGACATCCGACGTCGGGTATTTTCATCATCTACCTTAAATACCCGACATCCGATGTCGGGTGTCAGGTGTCAGGTGTCGGACGTCGCACATTACCCGACGTCGGATGTCGGGTATTTTTATAGTAACTCCACCCGCTCCCCTTCCTGCGGCACGGTTGCTTTGATGCCCAAGAAGCCGGAGAGGCGCTGGGCGAGAAAAGCGGATGATTCCATCTCGCCCAGCACAACAAATGCTTCTTTCGGGTTCACCGCTTCGGCAAATGCAACCAGGTCGTCACGGTCCGCGTGCGCCGAGAAACCGCCGGTCTTTGAAATCTTTGCGCGTACTTTCACTTTCTTCTTATCGATAGTCACCTCGCGTGCGCCGTCCTGAAGCCGCCGGCCCAATGAACCCGGTACCTGGTAGCCAACGAGTAAGAGCTCGTTCTCACGTCCCGGAAGATAGATGCGTTCGTGACTCCGCACACGACCGCCGTGCGACATACCTGCGCCGGCGATGATGACTTTGGGCGGCGCCGCTTCGTTTACCGCCTTTGAATCCTCCTTCGTATAAGAAACATTGAGCGACGGGAACGAAAATGGGTCGTCGCCTTTCTGTAGCAGTTCCTGCAGGTCCTCACGCAGGAACGCGTGATGCTCTTTGTAGAGTTCTGTTACCTTGATGGCGAGCGGCGAGTCGAGAAAGACCGGAAGCGGCGCGAGTTTCCCCTCCGTAATCGCCCGGTCGATGATGGCGAGAACGATTTGGGTGCGCTCCAAGGAGAACGACGGAATAAGAAGCGTCCCCCGCTTTTTCTGTATGCGCCGGATGGCGGCCAGAAGGTCCGCATCGCTTTTCTCGGCCGCTTCGTGCACCCTGTTCCCGTACACGCTTTCGGTAATGAGGTAGTCGAGCTGACCCTTAGGCGGTTCCGGGTCAGGGACGATGATGGCAGGTGTGCGGCCCAAATCCCCAGTAAAGAGGATGCGCCTGCCAAACACTTCGACCAGAACCAAGGCGGAGCCGAGGATGTGTCCGGCGTTGAAAAGCGTTACCGTGAACGGCCCTATGGACACGGCGTGTCCATATTTGCGCGCTTCAGAATACTGTAGTGCCGGCTCGACGTCTTCAGGGATGTACGGCGGCTCGTCGTGACACACTTTCGCTTCGCGCGCGATGAGGGAGGCGCTGTCGGCGAGCATTACCGACGCGAGGCCGATTGTCGGCGCGGTGCCGTAGATGGGGCCACGGAAACCGTCCTTCACGAGTTTCGGGATGAGGCCGATATGGTCGGCGTGCGCGTGGGTGACAAACATGGCGTCTATCTTCTTCGGGTCGTACGGAAATGGCTTGCTGTTGCCTGATTCGCAGAACCGCGCGCCCTGCTTCAAGCCGCAGTCAACGAGGATGCGCGCCGTCCGGCCGGTATCAGCCGCTTCCAATAGGAAGTTCGCACCGGTCACGGAGCGTGCGCCACGTACGAACGTAAGCGAAAGAGACCGTTCCTTATTTTCCATAATGCAAAAACAGTCCGTACGCGGCGAGTGTCCCGATGACGTTCATGACCATGTCGAGTGCCGTGTCCAGTGCGTAGTTCGCGGTCGAGTAGGCGTTCGTCAGGTACTCAAACACCTCCCATGCCACGCCAACGACAAGGATAACCGCAAGCGTCGAACTAAATATAGAGAGGCGCGCGCGGATGCCAGGCGGCACCTCGAACCGGAGGAGCCAGATGAACGCGCCGCCGACCAAAAACCCGCCAAGGAAATGCATGACGATATCAAACCACCAAAGCGAGAAGTACAGGAAGTATGCGGTCGCGAGGAGTTGTAAGAAGGCGACGGTGAGCGCAATGAGAACGAGTCCGAGTCCGGTGGCCGTGCGGATATGCATGTCCTCAATATTATATACGCAACAGAAAAATCCGAACATACGTTCGGATTTTTCTCCAGGGTTATCGGAGCCCCATTAACCTACGTAACGTAGGTGGGTGCCCGCAGCAGCGTGTTCTTCGGTACCCGTATGGGATTCCCCGGAACAGTGCGATGTAGGGCTCCCGAGGTTTTTCAATTTCAGTGGTTAATGTTCGACCAATAACCCTGACTTCAGTATATACCCTGTCTTTCCGGAATTTCGTCGATACCGAGGCGGCGATAGTTGAAAATCGGTGGATTATCGCCGAACCACGCCAGTATTTCGCGCTCCGCCTCCTCCGGGGAATCGGAAGCGTGGACGAGATTCATTACAGCCCGTTTCTCGGCATTGGCAAGCGCGGCGGAATCGGCAGAGAAATCGCCGCGGAAGGTGCCCATATCCGCATCCACCGGCATGGTGGGTCCGAGGATTTTCCTGACCATGTCGACCGCATGCACTCCCTGGACGACCATGCGGACCAACGGGGCCGAAACCATATAGTCGATGAGCCACTGCCTGACCTGTGGGCCGATCTCCTCCGGCACGTCAGTGCCGAGCTCTGCTTTGGCGTCGATACCGAACTTCTGGTACGTGTTGAGCGACTTCTCTCCCAACCGCGTGACCCACGCGTCGTCTTTCGGATAATGGGCATCCATCGCCTCCACGGTCGGCTGGAACATCTCGAGGGCGACAATTTTCAGATCACGCTGTTCCAAACGGTGTATGAGCTCGCCAATAAGCCCTTTCTGCACCGCGTCGGGTTTCAACATCACGAATGTGCGTTCTTCTTTGAGTTTCTTTATGAGATTCATAAGCATCAAGTACTGAAAACGCAACCTTACGTAGTGGTTGCACGGGTAGTGTAGCACGGAGCCGAGGCGGGAGCGAGTGTTACTTGATGCCGCGGATGCCGCGATATTTCTCACGCACCTCCCCTTCGACCGCTTCGCGCGGCCGGCCATAACGCTGATACGACATTTGTTTCAGCGCGTCGATTTGCGCGTAATCGCCCGAGCGGTACGCGATGGTTTCCATGGAGAACGGCTGCACCGGTTTGCCGTCGGCAAGTAATTTCATGTACGCGTTATAGTTGTCGATGTGAATCATGTCGCTCGCAGTAAATGTCGGCGCGTACATCTTCTCAAGGAACTGCGCGTCGTCAGAGCCCACACGGAACGCCGCGAGTGTTCCCACGTTACCGAAGACAGCATTCCTAATGGATTCCTTGATGCGGTCGCCTGAAAGCTGGCTGATGAACTGGTGTGCAATGGTCAAGGACAGGCGGTACTTCCGGGCCTCCGAGAGTATGGTAGCGATGGTGTCGGTGGTCACATTCTGGAACTCGTCGAGGTAGAGATAGAACGGCGGGTGGCTTTCCCGGCCGAGCGTTTCAGAACGGGAAAGTGCCGCCATCAGAATCTTGCCGACGACAATGAGCCCAAGGAGGTTCGCGTTGATGTCGCCGAGGCGGCCTTTTGAAAGGTTCACGAGGAGAATCTTTTTGTTGTCCATGACATCTTTAAAGTCGAAGACGCTCCGCTGTTGGCCCACAATCGGGCGCATGATTTCGTTCGCGATGAAGATGTCAAACTTCGAGGTGATGTACGGCACGACGTTCCGGATGTCGCCCTCGCCGCGCACCTGCTCGGCGACTTCTTCCCAGAAGTGGTTCACGACGGCGTTTTTGGAGCGGGAGAGCTTGAGGTGGCGGAAATCTTCATCAGAGAGCACGCGCGATATATCCATCAAGGTTGAGCCGGTCTCGGGATCCTCCAACACCAAGAGTGTGGCGTTCCTGAAGTACGATTCGAAGATGGGGCCGAACGCTTCCGGCACATCACCGTAGAGCTTCTTGAAAATCTTGAACATCTCATCCACGACGAACGTCTTCTGTTCGGGGAAGCGCGGGTCGTACTCGAGCATGTTAAGCCCCATAGGGCGATCGGTGTACGCTGGGTCGAAATAGATAAGGTCGTCGTAGCGCTCCTTGGGGATGCGCGAGAGGATGTCCTGCACGTCCACGCCGTGCGGGTCTATGAAGCACACGCCATCGCCGTTCTCGATGTCCTGCGTGATCATCTGCTTCAGGAAATTGGTCTTACCTGTACCGGTCTGGCCAATGGTGTAGAGGTGCCGCAGGCGGTCATCCGGAGCGAAGCGAATGTCGGTGGCGATATTCGCGTAGACGTTCCTGCCAAGGCAGATACCTTTCTCCGGAAGGCCGGGCGGTGCAGGGGCATGTGCTGAGCGGGACGCCTTCACCTCGCGCGATGACGTGGTGCCGCCAACAGCGAGATGGTAGAGCGCGGAGAGTTCTGCGGCGTTCATGTACATCAAACGACGCTGGAACAGGAGAAATGTCGAAAACATCCAGAACGGGAACGGCCGCTCTTTGTACGCACGGTCGAACGTGCGCCAGATGAACGAGCGGAGGTATTTCTTTAACTCCTTCTTCTTGGTAACCCGGTCGAACCCCAGTCGGTTCGCCTCCGCGTTCTCAAACTGGCCGAATGTCGCCTCGATATCCGAAAGCATCGCTTCGGCTCTTTCCTTGGTTCGGGCGGAGGCGACGATGCGGATGTTCACGCCGTACACCGGGCTCTTTATTTTGTCCGCCACTGTTTGCGTTGCTGTGGTGTCGACCGTTTTTTCCTTGTCGTTTTTCTTCTCGTCATTTGCCTCCTCGAAGAATTCGCCGGTGGACTTCCAGAGCTTTGGGATGAGGCTCCGCCGCGGCGGTCGAGTTGGGAAGAGCCACCACTTCTGCTGGGCGGCGATTATCGAACTTCCTTTTTGCATCTCCTGGAGCGCCTTACGGATGTGGTCTTTGAGGTAGTCGCCGGCGGGCGCCACCAGGAACTGTATTGCGGCGCCCTCGCCTTCTTTCGATATCTTCGAGAACGCCGAGAGTGTAACGTTGAGCGGGTCGTAGTCGAACCCCTGCCCGGTCCGTATAGGCGTGGCCTGGCCACGCACGTACCTGCCGCGGCTCGCGACAGTAACGCCGAACTGGTTGAATATATTGTAGTCGTCCTTCTTCTCGACGATGCGTGCCCGGGGAAAGATGGCGAGTGTTTGCTTCTCGAAATGCGCGCGCTTGGCGCGATTGATGGCGACATAGAATACTGCCTCTTCGCTCTCCTGGTGCACCGCGAGCTCAAAAACGAAGTGCTCGCGCATGATGGCGGCACGCTGGCGCGGACGCTTGAAGAATATCGGATCCGGCAGGCCCACGTGCGGGATGAGTGAGATGTAGAGCTGTTCCATCTCGGTGAAAATCTCCTTAAGCGACCGCTCGCCGGCACCGGCGCCATAGACCGGCACCGCTACCTCAAAGAGCATAGAATCGAGTGCTTTGTTGAGCGGGTCGTCCTCGCGGATACCCGGAATCCTGTGGCCATCCTTCTTGTACTGCACCAAAAGACGATGGAAGTCGTCCTCGATATGCGGGTTATCGATGCGGTCGAGTTCAGCCATGACCGCGTTCCACCCACGCTCCTTTAGGATGCCGAGGAGGTGTTCCATGTCCTTGTCGTTGGCGTCAGGCGAGAGGTCCAGCTCGACTGCGCTCTCCGGCGGCGCTTTTTGTTCTTCTTCGCGCAAAGCGAACGATTCCGCCTGCGGAGTAACGGGCACATCGGTACTACCGGAGTGCGGTCGCGGTCGCGCTGACCCGGCCGCGACCCCGCCGGAGCGGTCCTGCTCGCGGAGCTTCGTCATCTGGGTTTCTGGAGAAATGTTCCCTTCTCCGCCGGGCGTCTTCATAGTGAAAGTATAACGCGAAACGCGGCCGCCGCGCAGTTTCAAATTGCCGTTAGTATCTCAGCATCGCCGTCGGTAATGAGGATTGTGTGCTCGAAATGTGCAGCGCGTGAGCCATCTTTGGTTACGTACGTGTACCCGTCCGGCATGAGTTCGACTTCGGCGCTCCCCTTCGTGAACATCGGCTCGATGGCGAGTACCATGCCGGGTACGAGCTCCGGTCCGGTGCCTTTCATGCCGAAGTTCGGCACGTACGGCTCTTCGTGAACGGCATATCCCACGCCGTGTCCGCCGAGCGCATGCACGATACCGTAGCAGTGCGCGCGGCCAACAGCTTCGATAGCCGCGCCGATGTCGCCGATATGTGCGCCGCACCGCGCGGCCTTGATGCCGGCCATCAACGCTTCGTGTGTGTGTTCAACCAGTAGCCGGTCTTCTGAAGATGGGTTCTCGCCGGCGATGACCGACACGGCGTGGTCTGAAATCAGTCCATTATGCGTAAGACCGCAGTCCAAGGACACTATGTCGCCATCCGCAATGCGTTGCTCCTCCTCGCTCGGGATGCCGTGCACTACCTCTTCATTGACGGACACGCACATGCTCGCCGGGTACGGTCGCGCGGCGCCGTGCGGTTGGTATCCTAAAAACGCCGGTTCGTCGCCGCCCGCGCGGATGAGCTCCTCGGCGCGGCGGTCGAGCTCCTCCACCAAAACGCCTGGCCTGACCATTCCCGCGACTTCGGCGACCACGCGCGCAAGCCGCGTGCCGCTCTCGCGGAGAAGCTCAGTATCTCCGGGTGTCTTTATGGTTCCTTTCATGATAGTTCCTCGACGTGCTTTATGATTTTCTCGTGGATAACTTCGACCGGCTGCTCGCCGTCGATGTCTACAACCTTCCCCGCTTTGCGGAAGTATTCGATTGCCGGGGCGGTTAAACTATCATATTCGGCAAGCCGGGTCTTCACTGCCTCCGTCTTGTCTGCGGCATCACGCTCGCGTTTTGCGGAGCGCGCAAGGACGGTCTCGGGGCTGACCTCGAGGTTGAATACGGTGTAGGGCCTGCCGAGCCACGCGGCGACCTCGTCGAAAAGCTCTGCTTCAGAAGGCGCGCGACCAGTGCCTTCGAAAACCGCGTGCTTCTCCTCCGGAAGATTGAAGAGGAACTCCTGAAACAGGAACCCGGCGACCCACGCCGGCATGAGCTTCCCAATGTCGTACTCTTCCTTAATGCGCCTTCCTAAGAGCGATTCCGAACGGATGATTTCGCGGAACCGGGCACCGGTCATGAAAAGCTCCGCCGAGAGTTTCTCGGCTAAGAGGCGTGCCTGCGTCTCCTTGCCGGACGCGGGGCGCCCTACGAAAAGAAAAAGTCGCCTGCCATCATGCATACGAAGATTAGGATAACAGAGAAGCGTTCAAAAACACAATGGTAGCGAGAACGCACAAAAGACGGTACAATCGCACAAACATATGGCGAAGAAGAGTATCATTACCATCGCTGGCGCGATCGGCAGCGGCAAATCATCAACCGCCAAGCGCGTCGCCGAGGACCTCGGGTACAAGCACTTCTCCTCCGGCGACCTGTTCCGTGCGACTGCGGCCGAGCGTGGCCTGTCCGTCGAGGCGCTGAATCTGACGGCCGAAGAACAAGAGGAAATCGACTACGAGGTGGACGAGCTCTTGAAGAAAATGGGGCGGGAAGAGGAACGGCTGGTCATTGACTCGCGACTCGCCTTCCACTGGATGCCCGACTCGTTCAAGGTATACCTGAAACTAGACCACAACACTGCAGCCAAACGCATCTTCAACCACCTGAATACCGAAGGGCGCCTGAGCCAGAGCGCGACTTCAGTCGAGGATGTGCGCGGAAGCATCGATACGCGCGTCGAGAGCGAGCAGAAACGCTACAGGAACCTCTACGACATCGACGTGTCTGATCTCTCCCCTTTTGACTTCATCATCGACACGCGCGTGAACTCACTCAACCGGGTCGTCGAGCTCGTTATCGAGAACTACAAGCTCTGGAAAAACGAGAAATAAGAGAGATAACCGGGTGGTGTTTTAATACTCCCGGAGCGAAACCTGCGCGTCGATTTTGCGCACCAAGTCAAGGACGACTGAGACGACGATGAGGAGCGCCGTGCCGCCGATGGCAAGCGCGGAGAAACCCGTGAGTCCCTGCATGATAAGGGGAAGAATGGCGACCACACCAAGGAAGATGGCACCGACGAGGGTGATGCGGGTTACGATGCGGGCTATGTACTCGTTCGTCTGGAGCCCTGGCCGCACGCCCGGCACGAAGGCACCGGATTTCTGCAGGTTGTCCGCCACACGCTTCGGGTCAAAGGTAACCGCGGTGTAGAAGAATGTGAATAGGAACACCAGCGCGAAGTAAAACGCGCCGTAGAAGAACGCGCCGCCTGGAATTGACAGGAGCGACGAGGCGATACCTGAAACCGCGCCTAAAGAGGCCTGCGAGAGGAAGTTTAAGACCAGCTGTGGAAAGATGAGTATGGAAAGAGCGAAGATGATGGGGATGACGCCCGCCTGGTTCAACCGAAGCGGCAGGTACGTGGATACGGCCGAGCCGCCGCTTCCGCGAGCGGCACGGGCGTACGTGACTGGCACCGGCCGCTCGGCCTCGGTCATCACGACCACGCCGTACGTGATGGCAAGTGCCGCCAGCGCAAACGTGATGTAAAGCGGAATCTGCGACGGGTCGAACGCAAAGGTAAGTTGGGAAATCGTGGTCGGCAGGCCGGCCACGATGCCGGCAAAGATGATAATTGACACGCCGTTCCCGACGCCAAACTCGGTAATGAGCTCGCCGAGCCAGGTGAGAAGCATGGAGCCGGCGATGATAATGAGGAGGTTTGCCCCAAAACCGACCGGCGAGAGCGCGCTGATGACGCCTTGGCTCTGCAGGAGAAAAAGGAAGCTCCCGCCTTGAACAGCGGCCAAGGGTACGGTAAGGAGGCGCGAGTATTGTGTGAACTTCTTCCGTCCGATCTCGCCCTCTTCCTGGTACATCGATTTCACGCTCGGGAAGACGATAGTGAGCAGCTGCATGATGATGGACGCGGTGATGAACGGACCCACACCGAGCATCACGATAGAAAGGGAGGAAAGGCCGCCGCCGGAGAATATATTCAGGAACGAGAGGAACTGATTGTTCTGGAAAAACTGCTCGAGCCGGATCGGGTCGATGCCGGGAACGGGAATCGCGGCAAGTACGCGGAAGATGACGAGCGCGACGACGATGAAGCCAAGACGCTTCAAAAGCGCGCCATCGGTCGCGACAAGTTTGAGTTTCTTGAAGAAAAGGTCGAGCATGTGGTTCAGGCGATAGTGCCGCCGGCGTTCTCGATCTGTGCGCGCGCTTCCGCGGACGTCGCGATGCCTGAAAGTGCGAGCTTCTTGTCCAAGGTCCCGCGCGCGAGCACCTTCACTTTCGGAAGTTTCCCGCCGACGCGACGCACCAAGCCAGCTTCCAGGAGAACCGGTGGCGTGATTTTTGCACCGGCATCGAAGCGCGTCAGCTGGTCGAGGTTTACGGCCTGAAAGCCGGACCGCGGGACGACGGTCCGCGCGCGGTTCTTACCGTAGCCACGGCGTTTCGGGAGCTTCTTGATGATATCGCGCATCTCCGGCCGCATGCTGTTGCCAGCGCGCGCCTTCTGGCCCTTATGGCCGCGACCGCTGGTCTTGCCGCGCTTGCCGCCGCGGCCGATACGGCGAGATGCTTTATTCGATTTCGATCGTTTGAGTGTGTGTCGTTGCATGATAGTACTTCTCGGTCTTCCCTAGCTCCGTCCTAGCCGCGAAGATGCCGAAGAGCGTTTACGGTCGCGCGCGCGTTGTTGAGCTTGTTCTTCGAGCGCGAGTGGATTTTCGCGATGATGTCGGTTACGCCCGCAAGCTCAAGGACGGTGCGCACCGATGAGCCCGCGACGATGCCGCGCGCGTGGCTGGGTTTGAGCTCTACTACGGATGCCGCATATTTCGCTTCCGTATCATGCGGAATCGACTTCGTGTCGGTGAGCGGCACGGTAATCATGTTGCGCTTCGCATCCCGAAACGCCTTGTCCATGGCGAGCGCCGTGTCTATACCTTTCCCGATACCGACGCCCACGCGACCCTTCCGGTCGCCGGCGACCACTGACGCGGAAAAGCTGAAGCGCCGGCCGCCGGCGACAACTCGCGCGACACGGCGGAGCGATACAACCTTTTGGTCGAACTCGGAGCGCTCGCGTCCTCCGCCCTGGCCGCGGCGAGCGCCACGGCGGCGCTCGCCCGGCCGTTCGCGTCGGCCATGTGGCGCACCGCCGCGCGCGGCGCGGCGAGGACGCGGCGGTGCCTTTTCACCGGAGGTGGCAGGGGCCGGTGTTGGTGCCGCCTTTTGCTTTGTTTCTTCCGTTTTCGTGTTCGTCTCTTCAGTCATATGCATCATTAAAAAGTTAGTCCGCCCGCGCGCGCTGCGTCCGCCAGCGCCTTGACGCGGCCCGTGTATGTGAACCCGCCGCGGTCGAAGACCGCTGTGGTGATACCTTTTGTCTTTGCCGCCGCGGCGAGCGCCGTACCAGCGGCTTTCGCCTGCTCCATCAGTCCTTTCGCACCACCTTTTGCAGGTGCCACGCTCGCAAGTGTCGTGCCGCTCACGTCATCAATAAGCTGGGCATAAATGCCGCGGTTCGAACGGAAGACCGCGAGTCGCGGCCGCGACGCCGTGCCGGCGACCTTTGCGCGCGCGCGGCGGTGCCGGCGCGCGCGGAGACCCTGCTTGGTTTTCGGTGTCAGCTTGCTCATACGCTATACGGCTTTTTTGCCCTGCTTCTGCCGCACATATTCGCCCACGTAGCGGATACCCTTGCCCTTGTACGGCTCCGGCTTCTTAACGGCGCGGACGTTGGCGGCGAACTGTCCGACCAGCTCCTTGTCGATACCGGACACTTTGATGATGTTTTTCTCGACGGCGACATCAATGCCGTCGGGGACCTGAATGATGACCGGGTGTGAGAAGCCGACGGAAATCTTCAACTCCTTTCCTTGAAGCTCGACCTTGTACCCGACGCCCTGTAGTTCAAGCTCTTTCACGTACTTCTCGTTGACGCCGCGGATCATGTTGATGACGTGCGACGCGTACGTGCCCCACAATGAGCGTGAAAGCTTTGAGTTGTTCTGTGGCGCGACCGTGATTCCGTCCGTGTCGACCGCGATCGAAACCTGTGAGTGCACGGGTTTCGAAAGCTCGCCCAAGGGGCCTTTCACGTTCAAAACGCCGTCGTCAACAGTGACGGTGGTCTTCTCTGGAATTGCGATTGTGTTTTTACCGATTCTGCTCATATGCATTACCACATCGTGAAAAGGGTCTCACCGCCGGTCTTGGTCTTGCGCGCCTCGGCGTCGACCAGGATGCCGCGTGGCGTCGAAAGAACCATAATACCCTTGCCATATTTCACCGGATGGATGTCGCGTACCCCTGCGTACAGCCGGCGGCCTGGCTTCGACAGGCGCTTGGCACCGCGGATGGCCGGCGTGCCGTCTTTACCGTACTTAAGCTCAATGGTGAGCGCCTTCTTTGCGCCGTCGCCATCACGCGCCACTTCGCCCACAAAACCCGCTTTCTTGAGCGTGAGCGCGATTGCTTCCTTCAAACGAGAGTACGGAAGGGACACCTGTTTGTGGCCTACCGCTCCGGCGTTCTTTAAGCGTGCAATCAGGTCTGCAACGGGGTCGTTTACCATGATGACTTCTTGATACCGGGAATCTCGCCGCGGCGCGCAAGCTCGCGGAATTGGATGCGGGAAAGCCCGAAGAAGCGCATGTAGCCGCGCGAGCGGCCGCTCACGCTGCAGCGGTTCTTGTGCCTGACGGGCGAGGCGTTCCGGGGAAGTTTCTGGAGCTCTTCGTACTTGCCTTCCTTTTTCAGTTGGGCGCGTTTCTCAGCAAAACGAGCCGCGAGGCGAGCGCGCTTCTGGTTTCGTGCTATCTGTGATTTCTTCGCCATGCGTTTGGTGAAATGCTTCACGGCGGCCCTCCGGGCCGCCGTGAATAATGGGCGTTCGGGAGGGAACCTGCTCCGTAACGACGGCCGGTTTTCGCCTCTAAAGCTGAAGCTAGAATACCAAACTCGATTTTAAAAGTCAAAAATCGCGAAGCAAACTATTTTTGCAACGGAAATCCGAGATGCCGGAAGAACGCCTCCGCTTCTTCTTTGGTTTTCGCGGTCGTTACTATCGTTACCGCGAAGCCGAACACGTCCTTCAGGTCCTCATCAGAGGTTTCGGGAAAGATTGTGTGCTCGAGGATGCCGATGGTCAGGTTCCCCATCTCGTCTACTGATGACGGCGTGAGCCCCCGAAAGTCGCGCGTGCGCGGGAGCGCCACGTGCACCAGTTTGTCCAGGAAGTCGTACATGCGGCTCCCGCGCATAGTTGCCTGATATCCTACAATATCCCCCTGGCGCACCTTAAACGACGCAATCGATTTCTTCGCCCCGCGCGAGGCAACCTTCTGTCCGGTAATCCTCGCAAGCCGGTCCTCGACCACTTCGATGCGACGCTTGTCCTGGCGGTTCTTGCCGACGCCAGTTGAAACGACAACCTTTACAATGCGCGGCGTCTGCAACGCGTTCGTGTAGCCGAACTGCCCCTTCATGGTCTCGTAGGCGTTCTGTTCCTGTGCTTTGACGATAGACATACAAAAACTTTTCAATTACAGCTCGGTGCCGCTTTTCTTCGCGACACGCACGCGCTTTCCGTCTTTCCGGATAACGCCGGCGCGCGTTCTTTTGCTCGTTTTCGGGTCAACCAACATAACATTTGATACATGGATAGGATGCGGCTTTTCGACCACCTGGCCGGACTTGCCTTTTTCGCGGCCCTTCACATGTTTCTTGCGCACGTTAATCCCCTCAACGAGTACCTGCTCCGCCCGAGGAAACGCGTCGGAAACGACACCCGCCTTGCCGCGCTCCTTGCCCGCTATTACCACCACTTTGTCTCCTTTTCTTATCTTCATACACTACTTCGGTTACACTACTTCCGGCGCCAAGGAACCGATCTTCTGGTAGCCGCGCTCGACAATCTCGCGCGGGATGGGGCCGAACACGCGGTTCGCCTTCGGCTCGTACGGATCCTTCGGGTTCTTGGAAAGGATGACAACGGCGTTATCGTCGAAACGGATGTACGAACCGTCGCGCCGGCGGTACGGCTTCTTCTGCCGCACGACAACCGCGTGCAAAACTTCCTTCTTCTTCACCAGCTTCCGCGGCTCGGCAACCTGCACCGACAGGACCACGGTGTCGCCTAACTCCGCATAGCGACGCTTTGAGCCACCGAGCACCTTGAATACACGGCCGGTCTTGCCGCCGGAATTGTCGACGATCTGCACGATGGACTGTGGCTGTATCATACGGTTTTCACTTCCACCACCTCAAAGTGCTTGCGCTTGGAAACGGGCCGGCACTCGCGGATGGTCACCGTGTCGCCCTCCTTGGCGGCGCCTTCAGGGTCGTGTGCAAGATACTTTTTCGATATCAGGCGGTACTTTTTATACTTAGGGTGCTTCACGTAGCGTGAAACCTGCACAGTTACGGTGTTTTTCGCTTTTGCAGATGTTACGGTGCCGCGAAGCGCCTTTTTCGCCGGTGTGTTATCTGTTTCTTGGTTGGTGTTGGTATTGATTGCCATAATTACTTCGTCTCGTTCAGTACGGTCTTCACGCGCGCGATATCCTTCCGCACGGCGCGGGCGTGGCGAATGTTCTTCTTCTGTCCGCCGCTCATACCAAAGTGAAACTCACGGAGCTCTTCCGAGAACTCGTCTATGAGCTTCTTGAGCTCGACTGCGTCTTTTTTTCTGATGTCCTGGATTTTCATATGCAAACGGTTACACGCGGCTGACCACTGCGGTTTTTACCGGAAGCTTTGCGGACGCTTTCCGGAACGCTTCGCGCGCTGCCTCGTCCGAGACGCCATCGAGCTCGAAAAGGATTCGGCCCGGCTTCACTTCGACCACAAAGCCCTGCGGGTCACCCTTGCCTTTGCCCATCGGCACCTCCGCGCCCTTCCTGGTGAACGGACGGTCCGGAAAGATGCGAATCCACGTACGGCCGGTCTTGCCGGTTGAGCGGCTGATGACGCGGCGCGCCGCCTCGATCTGGTTTGCAGTAATGCGCGCGCCGGTCATGGCTTTGAGGCCATGCGAGCCGAACGTGAGCGCGACCCCGCGCGTGGCAACGCGCCCGGCGAGCTTCTTCGTGTTCTTGCGGCCGGACTGCCACTTCCTGAACTTTACTTTCTTGGGAAACAACATACGGTTTTATTTTGACCCTTTCCGCTCCTCGAACACTTCGCCGCGATAGATCCACACCTTGACCCCGATGGTGCCCAAAGGAAGCCGCGCCTCGTCGTGGGCAAAATCGATGTCCGCGCGAAACGTCTGGAGTGGGATGCGACCCTTCTTCAGTTCCTCCGTCCGCGACATCGACGCGGCCCCGAGCATGCCGGAGACGGAAATCTTCACCCCTTCGACGTCGCGATTCGCCATGACCTTGTCGGCGGTCTGCTTGAGGACGCGCCGGAACGGCATGCGCTTTTCCAGTCCCTCAACCACCATGGCCGCAACCACTGCGGCGTTCGATTCGGGAGAGCGAATCTCGAGGATGTCGAGATGGAGCTGCAGCTTCTCGTTAGGCGAGAGCTTCTTCAGGAGCGTCTGCACTTCACTTTTCAGTTTCGTGGCGCTTTCGCCAGAGCGTCCGATGACCATGCCGGGGCGCGCTGTGTGTATCGAGATTCGGATATCTTTTTGTGAGCGCTCTATCTCGACGTGGCTCACGAAGTTCCCGCGGAGCCGCTTGGCAAGGAGTTTGCGGATGGCGGCGTCGACCTTTACGTACTCGCGATACTTCTTCGGGTCGGCGGTGAACCAGCGGCTCCGCCAGTCGCGTAGTACTCCGAGTCGGTGGCCGTATGGGTGTACCGTGTGGGTCATATTACTTTTCTCCCTTCTTGCCAAGGGTAACCGTAACGTGGCTCGAGCGCTTCTTGAGCGGCGTTGCACGGCCGAACGCTCGCGGCATCATCCGGTGGAGCACCGTTCCCTCGTCCACAGTCACACTCTTCACGACCAAATCGCCCGCGCGCGCACCCTTCTGTTCGGCGTTCGCCGCGGCGGAGCGCACCAACTTCTGCATCGGTCCGGCCGCGCGCTTCATCGTGAACTCAAGGAGCGTCAGCGCTTCTGAAAGCTGCTTGCCTTTGATGAGGTCTGCGACCAGGCGCACTTTGCGCGGGCTCTGGCGATAGTTTTTAAGTGTCGCCTTCATAGTCTACTTCGCGTCGGGAGTTTTCGCGGCCTTTGCGGCAGCGATTTCCGCCTCCTTTTTCTTCTGGTCAAGCGCCTTCTGCATCTGGCCGCCGTGGCGAAGGAATTTCTTCGTCGGCGCGAACTCGCCAAGACGGTGCCCCACCATCTCTTCGGTCACAAACACTTCAACAAAATCCTTCCCAGTGTGCACCATGAAGGTAAAGCCCACCATTTCGGGGCTGATCTGCGAAGCGCGCGCCCACGTCTTCACCGGCCCCGTGTCCTCGGGGGTTTTGCCGTCGACCTTTTTCAACAGCTTATGGAAGACGTAGGGTCCTTTCTTTACGGATCGTGCCATGATTCGTGCCGCCCGAATGAAAAGGGCCCGCGCACGGCCGAAAACCTTCTCCGACCGAAGCGCGAGCCCTCACGAGCTTGTGTGAAGCGTACCGAATCATTATTCTGAAGTCAACACCCCCTGTGCGAAGTTGCAACTTCGCACAGGGGGGTGTTACTGTATGCAAATGCGACACACACCACTTGTAACCGGTGAGTACTACCATGTGTACAACCGCGGAGCCTTTAAACAGACGCTCTTCAGAAAAAGGGCGGACTACCTTCGTTTTCTTTTTCCTCTTCTATATTTCCAATCACCAATTCTTTTTACGAACCTTTCAAGAACAACAAAAGATTTTACCTTCGAAGAAGGATTCTTTGTTTCACCTGAAGAAACGAATGATATTTTATTAAACCGCTACGTCGAACTAACTGCATTCTGTCTCATGCCAAACCACTATCATCTACTTGTAAAGCAAACAGAAGATGGAGGTATTGAAAAATATATGCAACGAATAGGGACCAGTTATACGAAATATTTTAACACTCGGTACGAAACGAGCGGAAGAATATTTCAGGGTTATTTCCAAGCAAAGCATGTTTCTGACAACCATCAGTTACTGTATCTCTCTGCATACATTCACCGGAACCCGAGAGAGCTTTCGCAGTGGAAAGACAGGGAGTTTGAATATCCGTGGTCGTCGCTTCAGGATTTTACCGAGGCAAATCGGTGGGGAGGCCTTCTCCTATCAGACATTATTGCCGACCAGTTTGAAAACACTCCTAATAGTAACTATCGAGATTTTGTCGAAACCAGCACAGCAAAAATTATCGAAGAAGAAACTCATGAGTTTATACGCTAGCCCTGTACGAAGTTAATGTGCGAAGTTGCAACTTCGCACATTA
>JBHHWQ010000006.1:0-20551 GCA_046756605.1 Minisyncoccia bacterium
ATAGAAAATAGTGATTTACGAAATCACTATAATCACTATGGGCGGATAGAGTTGGAGGGTGTTAACTGGATAGGCGAGGCACCTAAAGAGGGGAAGGAGTATGAAGCCGAGATCCGCTACCACGGCGAGCGGCATCCAGTGACGGTTGGCGGAAACACCGTTACTTTCGAGACGCCGGTCTTGGCAGCCGCAGGCCAGTCGTTGGTGTTATATGATCCTAAAGTCGGCATGTGCCTCGGAGGTGGTATCATTGTCGGTAATGCAGATTGTTAAGGGGAACGGCACGCGCGAAGAGTTCGACCAGAAGAAGTTGGAGCGTTCGATGCTCCGCTCCGGTGCGGACCCAAACATCGTGAAGCGGCTTGCGGAGCAGGTAACCGCCAACGTCCGCGAAGGAATGACGACTAGTGAGATTTACCGTTATGCGTTCAAGGAGCTCAAGAAGAAAGAGCGGCCGCTTGCTGCGCGCTATTCCATGCGCCGCGCCATCCTTGATATGGGGCCAACGGGCTTCCCGTTTGAGGACTTCTTCTCCAAGATTATGGAAGTGCACGGGTATCAGGCGTTGGTGCGGCAAGAGCTCAACGGCCGGTGTGCAGAGCATGAGGTTGATGCAGTTCTCGAAAAAGACGGTATCAAGGTCGGTGCGGAACTTAAGTTCCACAACGCCGTCGGTTTCAAGACGGACCTGAAAACCGCACTCTACGTCCGCGCGCGTTTCTGGGACATCGAGCGCGCGGCAGAGGACCGTGATGAGGTGTGCGACATCAAAGAGGCATGGCTCGTGACCAATACGAAGTTTACGAGTCGCGCCATCCGGTACGGTGAATGCTCGGGTTTGAAGCTTCTCGGCTGGAATTACCCGCGCGAGAAAAACTTAGCAGACCTCATTCACGAGGCGGGTCTCTACCCGGTAACGGTGCTTACTGGCCTTTCCAAGAAGGAAGAATCACGACTTCTTGCCGCTGGGGCCACGCTCTGTCGGGACATCACGAAAGATCCGGAGGTGCTTGTGCGCGCCGGCATCCCAAAGCGAAAGCACGCGGCAGTGGTTTCAGAAAGTACCGCCCTTTGCAGGGGGTAGGTGGTATACTCTCAAGGTGTCGCAGTACTACAAACCGGACCGCAAGCCCGACTGGAACTACGGCGGGCCGAAGTGGCGCCTGTCGCGCTCGAAAATCGACCTTTTCAAGGAGTGTCCGCGCTGTTTCTATATCGATAACAAACTGGGAACCGCGCGCCCAAAAGGATACCCGTTCAATTTGAACTCAGCAGTGGACACACTTTTGAAGAAAGAGTTTGATATATACCGCGCGGCGCAGGAACCGCACCCGCTTTTCAAGGAATTCAGCATTGACGCTGTGCCGTTTCAGCACCCGAAGCTCGACATCTGGCGCGAGAACTTCAAAGGAGTCGAGGTGAAACACAAAGGCACCAAGCTCACTGTATCCGGCGCGGTAGACGACCTGTGGGTGAACCCGAAGGGCGAGGTCATCGTCGTCGACTACAAGGCGACATCAAAAAACGGCGAGGTATCGCTCGATGCAGAGTGGCAAGACGGATATAAACGTCAGATGGAAGTATACCAGTGGCTTTTGCGGCAGAACGGCCTCACGGTTTCCGACACCGGCTACTTTGTATACGTGAACGGTCGAACAGATGTGGATACATTCGATGGCAAGCTTGAATTCGACATCAAGATACTCCCATACACCGGTGACGACTCGTGGGTTGAGGGCGCGCTTGTGGAAATCAAAAAGACACTCGACAGTGATGCGTTGCCCGAGCCCGGGGAAGGGTGTGACTACTGCCCGTACCGTGAGGCGGTGGGGAAAAAGCTTATCCGCTACCGAAAATCAGGGAAGGGTGCGAGTACACCGAAAAAGGTGGATGGGAGCGGGAAGATGAAAGACGATGATAAAGACGAACAAGACACGCTCTTCGCGCAATAAATGGTCTGTGTTTCGCATGCGCGGCGGATATAATCCGCTTCGCGGGCCGTTGAAAAAAGCGCTCCTAAGGGGAGAGGGCGCACTTTAAGGGGTTATCGCCAGTCAATCTCGCCGCGGCCGTGCTTCTTCAGGTACTCATTCGCGTACCTGAAGTGGTTGTTGTCGAAGAACCCTTTGTTTGCGGAGAGCGGGGAAGGATGCGTTGATTTCAGGACGAGGTGCTTTGTCCAGTCGATGATGATTTCCTTCTTGCCCGCGAATGCGCCCCAGAGCATGAAGACGATGTGCTCTTGGGATTCCGAGAGCGCGTGGATGGCCGCGTCTGTGAACACATGCCAACCATAGTCGGCGTGAGAGTTTGCCTGCCCGCTTCGGACGGAGAGCGAGGCATTCAGAAGCAAGACCCCCTGCTTCGCCCAACGCGTGAGGTCAGGGTCGTTTTTCTTTGCATATCCCGCGCCAAACTCCGCGTCTATCTCCTTGAACATATTTTGCAAAGACGGCGGAACAGAGTTACCGGGCTTTGTTGAAAATGCCAGTCCGTCCGCAACCCCTGGCGTGTGATACGGGTCCTGACCCAAAATCACCACCTTCACTTCTTCTGGCTTTACCAACTCGAACGCACGGAACACGCGCGACGGGTGGGGGAAGACCAGACCTTTCAAGTACTCTTCGCGTACTCTTTCAGAAAGTTCTTTGAAGTACGGTTTCTCAAACTCCGCCCGGAGGAGCGCTTTCCATTCTGGAACGATATTTACATCCGTTCGCGCTTCCATTACCAGATTCTAGCGCGTTTGGATGGCGGGCGATACAGCCGGTCGCCTGGTACAACATTGAACGCTTTGTAGAACGACTCGAGGTTCGAGAGCGGCCCGTTCACGCGGTATTTCGCCGGCGAATGCGGGTCTATGATGACGAGCATGCGCTCGAATTCGGGCCGTGCATGCGCGGTTTCAAACATGGCAAGGCCCAGAAAATAACGCTGTTCCGGCGTAAAGCCGTGGCGCCTCTTCCCTCCGTGTTTTTTTAAATGCAACTGAAACGCGTCATATGCGATTGCTAAACCGCCCAGGTCGGCGATATTTTCGCCAAGCGTTAGCTTGCCGTTCACCTGTAGGTTGCCGACCGTGTATTTGTTGAACTGCCGAACCAATGCGTTCGCTCTCCGCTCGAAGCGCTTCCGGTCCTCTTTCGTCCACCAATTCCGGTAATTGCCGTAGCCATCGAACTTCGCGCCAGAATCATCGAAACCGTGTGTGAGCTCGTGCCCGATGACCGAACCAATCGCGCCGTAGTTGAGTGCGTCGTCACCGTTAGGGTCAAAAAACGGGGGCTGGAGGATGCCAGCCGGGAAGACGATCTGGTTCATGTTCGGGTCATAATATGCGCTGACGGTTTGCGGCGGCATAAACCACTCTTTCCGATCCACATTTTTACCGAGTTTTGATAAATTTCTTTTTTGTTCAAACCGAACCGCGTTTACTACGTTTTTGTAGTATGTGTCTGGCCGTACAACCAGTCCTTTATATGATTTCCATTTGTCTGGATAGCCGAGCTTGCGCGTGATCAGTGAGAGTTTTTTAAGGGCTTTTTTCTTCGTTTTTGCCGACATCCAGGTAATCGCCTCGATGTGTTTCTCATACGCCGTGAAGATATCGTCTACCATATCATTAGCTTTCTTTTTCGCTTCGGGCGGAAAGTACCGCTTTACATACTCTTTACCGACCGCTTCGCCAATGAACATGTCGAGCGCTGATGACACACGTTTCCAGAGTGGGCGTACGGTTTCATTGCCGGAAAGCACTTTGCCGTGGAAAGAAAAAGCGCACTCCACATATTTTTTTGAAAGTAATGGTGCCGCATCGTCAAGCACTGAAAAATAGAGATATGTTTTCCAGCTTTCAAGCGACACCCGTTCAAAAAAGCCGCTTAATTTTTCAAAAAATTTTGGCTGGTATATCACCAAAGAAGAAACCTTCCTTTCTATTTTTAATGTCTCGAAATATTCTTTCCACGGAATAGCCGGCGCGAGCCGCTTCAATGCCGCCACACTCTTTTTGTTGTACACTTTGTCGATGTCTCTGGCGTCTGTCCGTGGCATGGACGCACGTGCAAGCCGCGTTTCCAAAGAGAGAACCCTGTACGCATCCTCCTTCGCTTTGGCTTTTGAAAAACCTGAAAGCATCAGTAGTTTTTGCATATATGATAGGAATTCCTTTCGTATCCGTTCCGATTCTGCATCTTTTTTGAGATAGTAATCCCTGTCCGGGAGCGTCAGCCCTCCTTGGGTGAGGTGAAAGATATATGTTTCTGCATCTTTGTCGTCCTGGCCAACAAAACTGTTCCATGCAAGATGGTTGCCGTGCCGGTGTTCCGTGAAGATAAACCGAAGTAGCTCGTCCTTTGTTTTAATCGCGTCGATTTTTTTGAGGAGCGGCAGCACAGGCGAAACACCAAGTGCGTTGCGGGTCTTCATATCCATACCCGAGAGATAGAAATCGCGAACGAGTCTGGCTCCCGAACCTTTCTTCAGATTGCGTTTTTTTACCAAATCTTTGAAAACCGCATGCGTTTTCTTTAAACTTTCGTCACGAAGGATATAAAAGGTGCCCCATTTGCTCTCGCTTTTCGGGATGGGATTTTTCTTGATCCACCCACCTCCTGCAAACTGGAAAAAATCGTCCTGAGGACGAACGCTACGGTCGAGGTTTGACGTTTTAAAACCAAGTTTTGGATGCATGTTGGGCTCAGTATATAGTTCCACAGTTCTTTTGTCATTTAATAACTAGGCAGTTTATCGCTGTCGTATTGATTTAGTAAAAAGATAAAAAACTGATAGCATTACAAGCATGACCGTATCGGAAATTCGTAAGAAATATCTGAATTTTTTCAGAGAACGCGGACACGTAATCGTGCCGTCTGCTCTACTAGTACCTGAAAACGACCCGACAACACTTTTTACGAGCAGTGGTATGCAGCCCCTGGTGCCGTTCCTTCTCGGCAAGCCGCACCCGCAGGGCGTGCGGCTTGCCGACGCGCAGAAGTCGCTCCGCACACAAGACATCGACGAGGTGGGCGACAACCGCCACATGACCTTTTTCGAGATGCTCGGCAACTGGTCGTTGGGCGACTATTTCAAGAACGAACAGATTCCGTGGCTTCACACATTCCTTACGGACCCGGAGCAGGGCTTGGGGCTCGACCCCAAGAAACTTTGGGTTACGTGCTTCGAGGGCGATGAGCGCCTCGGCATTCCTAAAGATGAAGAATCCGCGGACGTTTGGGAAAGTTTAGGTATTCCGAAAGAGCGCATCCGTTTTTACGGTGCGGATAAGAACTGGTGGAGCCGCTCCGGCGAGCCGGTGGTGATGCCCGTGGGTGAGCCGGGTGGTCCGGACAGCGAAGTGTTCTTTGACTTCGGCACCGAGCATAACCCGGCGTTTGGAGACACATGCCACCCCAACTGCGACTGCGGCCGGTTCATGGAGATTGCGAACTCCGTTTTCATGGAGTACATCAAGCGGGATGACGGCACGTTCGCATTTCTGCAGCAGAAGAATGTGGATTTCGGCGGCGGGATTGAGCGCCTGGCGGCTGCGACTCTGGGTGTCGCCGATGTCTTCCTTATCGACACGCTCCAGGTGCTTGTGAACGAGCTTGACGCGGCGTCACAGAAGAACTATAACGATCCGGAAGATAAAAAGTCGTTCCGCATCATTGCCGACCACGTACGTGCGGCGACGTTCCTCATCGCGGATGGCGTGAGTCCCTCAAACACCGACCAGGGGTATGTACTGCGCCGCCTCGCACGCCGTGCCATACGCCACCTCGACCGTCTCGGCGTAGGCGAGGGCATGTTCGTGAAGCTTTCCGAGAAAGTCATCGAATCGTACCGCGACCACTATCCGGAGCTTGACGCCAGACGACTTGCTATTCACGACAGCATACGCGACGAGGAGCAGAAGTTTCGGAAGACGCTTGCGCAGGGGATGAAAGAATTCCAAAAACTCGCCAAAGACGGGACAATCTCAGGAAGAGACGCCTTCATGCTTTTCTCGACATACGGCTTTCCGTATGAGCTGACTGAAGAACTTGCCGTGGAACAAAATACTACGATTAATCGTAGTGAATTTGAGGAAGAGATGAAAAAACATCGAGAAACATCGCGCGTGGGAGCGGGGCAGAAATTCAAAGGCGGATTGGCAGACGCTTCTGAACAGACGACCAAACTCCATACCGCCACACACCTCTTACTCGCAGGACTCAGAAAATATTTAGGCGAGCATGTACACCAGGCGGGCAGCAACATTACCGCAGAGCGCACGCGGTTCGATTTCACGCACGGCGAAAAAGTATCGCGGGAGATCCTGGACAAGGTAGAGGCATATGTGAACGAAGCGATTCAGAAAGGCGCTGATGTGATTATTGAGAAAATGCCTAAAGAGCAGGCCAAGGCAGAGGGGGTAGAAGGAAGTTTTTGGGAGAAGTATCCGGATAATGTGAATGTCTACATGGTGAAAGCTCCGGACGGGACCATCTATTCGCACGAGCTCTGTGGAGGACCGCATGTCGAAAACACGAAAGATATGGGACTATTTAAGATAACCAAGGAAGAGGCGAGCGCCGCGGGCGTACGGCGCGTTAAGGCCGTCCTTGAGTGACGTGCGAATGGCAAAGAAAACCGGAACCAAAAGCGACACGCTTGCACTCGACATCGGGAGCGGCTCTGTCGGCGCGGCCATTCTTTCGGAGGCATCTGGCGCGGCGCGCCTTTCCGCCGTGGCGCGCGAGCCGGTCGGGAGCGGTACGGACACTTCGCGCGCGGCGCTCACCCAGGCGACTGAATCCGCGCTCAAGAAGCTTCTTGAGCGCTATACGAAGGAGCACATCCGAAAGGTTGTGGTAGCGCTCGCCGCGCCCTGGCATGAAGCGCATATCCGCACGGTCTCTTCCGCATCCAAACAGCCCGCGCGCATCACGGAAGAGACCGTAACGCGGGCGATAGCGCGCTACCAGAGTGAGAAGTCGCCGCGTGAGGGCAATGTAGACGTTGAGGCAGTCGCTGTCGGCGTCGAGGTAAACGGGTACCGTACGGCGCTTGCACGGCCCGTAACCGGAAGTACCATCGGCATCAACCTTTACGAAAGTGAGATGCCGACAGCAGTAAGGCAGCGTTTTCTTTCTCTTATCGAAAGCGCGTTTCCACACGCGGATATTTCGTTCAGCACGTTTCCGCTTATCGCTCTCATTGCACTGCGCTCGCTCGTTCCTGAAACCAGCTTCGCCATCCTTGATGTCGCTGGCGAGGTGACGGAGGTGCTCATCATGCACGATGACGCGCTCCATCACATAGGTTCATTTCCGGAGGGTCTCTACGGCATCGCCCGCGGTCTTGCGGGTGAGAAGGACACCACAGGCGATGCGTTGTCGCGCCTCGCGCTTTTTGCGCGAGGCGAGCTTTCTCAGGCCGAAGAATCGGCGTTCGCGGAGCGTTATGCCAAAGCGTTCAGCGCGTGGCGTGAAGGGTTCGATGAAGTCATGAAGACCGCTGCGGAGCATACGCCGATTCCGCGGATGGTGTACCTTCTGAGCGATCGCGAAGCCGCTCAGTGGTTCACGAAAGGGTTCGCGGAGCAGAATACGTTCGACATGGATGTAACGCCAGTCGAGGCGCCGCTTGTCCAGGGCGCGGTCGAGTTGGGCGAAGACGGATCCTACGACGTGTTCTTGGCGCTAGCTGCCCTCTTCCACCGTGTCGGGAAAACGGCGCTCCCAGGCGACGGGTACGGCGAGCCGGCCTAATAATCCACGCCGTTTCTATGTGCATATCGGTATTGCACGGGGTATACTGCACCCTGTGAATCAGAAACGGAGCATCCAGGACATCATCCCTCCGGCGCGCTCGAAACCGCTGAGACCCCACCACCACCACGCTCATGCGGAGCAGGAAAATGACGTTTCCGAGAAAGGGAACAGCGCCCCGCCCAAAAAACCGCCACGCCCGCCAAAACTTCGCACCGGTGCACCCGCAAAGAAAAACGGCCTCTTCGGCTTCACGGCGATTATCATCCTTGTTCTTATCATCGTCGGCATCGCGTTCGGCGTGGTCTCCACCGTCTTTCATCGCGCCGACATCACGCTGACACTCCGAACGTTCTCCGTGCCGATTTCCGAATCGTTCGAGGCCTCGCCCGACGGCGCCCTACTCTCCTTTGCCGAACGCACCGTCTCCGAGACGATGTCGAAAACAGTGCCGCGTTCCGGAAGTGAGTTCGTAGAAGAGCGCGCGAGCGGTACCATCACCATATTCAACGAATACAGCAAGGCGAACCAGCGCCTGATAGCGAACACCCGCTTCGAGAGCAAAAGCGGCCTTATCTATCGTATCCAGAGCCCCGTGACGGTTCCCGGCTACACGACGGGTGCAGGAGGTGCAATTGTTCCAGGAAAGCTCGAGGTTACGGTCTATGCGGACGAGCCGGGAGAGCAATACAACGTAGGTGCGGCGGATTTCACCATTCCCGGACTCAAAGGCACCACGCAGTTTGATGAGATGTACGCGCGAGCCGACACGCCGCTTTCCGGCGGGTTTGTGGGCGAGCGCGCGGTTGTGTCTCCTGAAGTGCGCGACGCGGCAGTAGCTTCTCTGCGGAGCGAACTTGACCGGGCCGTACGGGCAAAGTTTACTTCCGAACAAGGCGCCGACGAGATTTTCTTCCCCGACACCGCCGAAGTACGTTTCATCGAACAGCCCACCCGTACTGTTGAGGATGGCGCGCTCGTAACACTCACGGCCGAAGCCACGGCGCCGGTGTTTGACGGAATCAAGCTCGCGCGGGTCATTGCCGAGGAAGGGGGCATCGCGTACGAGCGAGCGCTTGCTATCGAGAATCCTGGCGCTCTTGCCGCTCTGGTAGAAGATTCCGAAATAGCAGGAAATATCCGGCTCACCGTATCCGGCGATGCCATGCTCGTTGGAGTATACGACGAGGCCCAGCTCCTTGCGGACCTTGCCGGCAAGGACCGCCGGAACGTCGGCGTGGTCCTTGCCGGCTACCCGGCCATCGCCGACATGAAGATATCTGTCTACCCGTTCTGGCGCGGCACAGTGCCTGAGGACGTTCCGCGTCTCACGGTACGCTTCGCCGAAGGGGAAAATCCCCAATGACCCTTGCGCGAACGGGCTTTTTCTGATACCGTACCGTAGCCAACAGGGGGTTCTATAACGATGGCGGACATTGAGCGGAAAGACGACACAATCGGGACGGTGACCGAGTCCCTCCCGAACACGCTTTTCCGTGTCCAGATGGAGGATGGAAGAGAAGTACTCGCGTATCTCGCCGGCAAAATGCGGCTCCACCGCATTAAGGTTCTGGTGGGGGACAAGGTAACTCTCGTCGAAGACCCGTATGGAGGCAGGGCGCGTATCACGCGGCGCCACTAGATTGTTTTTGTATGAAAGTACGCTCATCGATCAAGAAACAGCAGGCGGGGGACAAGCTCGTCCGCCGCAAGGGCCGCGTGTACCGCATCAATAAAATGAACCCGCGCAGGAAGGCGCGACAAGGATAATGCGTATTGCAGGTGTTACCATCCCTGACGACAAACATCTCGCCGTCTCATTGACGGCGGTGTTTGGAATCGGCCGAACACGCGCGTCGGTGGTGCTCGAGCGCGCTGGTGTCGCGCCAACGAAGCGTGCCAAGGAACTTTCACAAGACGAGGAGCATAAGCTCCGCGAGCTCGTCGAGGGGTTCACCATCGAGGGGGACCTCAGGCGCGAGGTCGGCGGAAACGTCAAGCGGCTGAAGGATATTAAGGCATACCGTGGCACGCGCCACATGCATGGACTTCCGGCGCGCGGCCAGCGCACTAAAACAAACTCGCGCACCGTTCGCGGTAACGTCAGGAAAACCATGGGGAGCGGCAGGCGCAAGCTCGAGAAGACGTAGTATGGGGAAACGACGGGTATCACGGATGTCAGGCGGCGGAGGCGATCGCGGAAGGCGCGACCGTGCGCTTTCGCGCGTGCCGAAGAAGAAGCTCGACAAAGCCGTCCTCTATATCGAATCGACCTTCAACAACACCCGTGTGTCTCTGGCAGACGAGAAGGGTGGGATTCTCATGTGGTCGTCGTCCGGCTCTATGGGATTCTCCGGCACCCGTAAAGGCACGCCGTTTGCAGGCGCCAAGGTGGGCGAGTTGGTGGGCGAGAAGGCGACAGTGATGGGTGTCAAAGAAGTCGAGGTGTTCATCAAGGGTGTGGGTCCCGCGCGTGAGTCCGCACTCCGCTCGTTCGCGGGCAAGGGTATCCAAATCAGTATGATTCACGACGTAACACCGGTGCCGCACAACGGCCCGCGCCAGCCGAAGCCACGAAGAGTGTAGGAAGATATATATGAAACTAGGACCACGATATAAGATATGCAAACGTCTCGGCTCCGGCGTGTTTGAGAAGTGCCAGACGCAGGCCTTCCAGCTTTCCGAAGCCCGAAGCTTAAAGAACAAGGCGAAGCGCCGCCGCCGACCGGGAAGCGAATACAACCGCCAGCTTATCGAAAAGCAAAAGCTACGCATCATGTACGGCCTAACCGAGAAGCAGTTTGCCGGCTACGTCGCCCGTGCTCTTGAGAACCGCGAGAACCCGCATGAAACCCTCTTCCAGGCGCTCGAGAGCCGGCTCGACAGTATCGTCTACCGCATGGGACTCGCCGGAACCCGCCGCATGGCGCGCCAGCTGGTCAGCCACGGCCACATCACGGTGAATGGCCGAAAGGTAACCGTTCCTTCGTATCAGGTAAAAACCACAGACCGCATCGCTATTCGCGAGGGAAGTCGAGGAAGCGCGCTGTTTGCCAACGCTCACGAGCGGCTCGCCGAGTACGCGGCTCCTTCGTGGGTCGTGTTTGACCCAGGCACATTTGAGGGCGCGCTGAAACAAGTGCCGGCGTTTACGGACCAGGATACGGGCGTTGACATACAGGCCGTGTTCGAATATTACACGCGTTAAATAATGAAGAATAAAGAAGATTGAGTTATGGACTATTCTATCCAACTGCCATCAAAGCCGCGCGTCGTCTCTGAGGAGGGGAACGCCGGCGTCTATGAGATTGACGGGCTTTATCCCGGCTACGGCCACACGCTCGGCAATTCGCTCCGCCGCATCATCCTCTCGTCCATCCCCGGCGGAGCGGTAACATCCGTGAAGATCGACGGGGTGCCGCACGAGTTCTCAACCATCTCCGGCGTGAAAGAGGACGTCATCGCGCTTATCTTGAATCTCAAGAAGGTGCGCGTCTCGATTTCTGACGGCGAAGAGCATGTCATCTCACTCTTGGCGAAGGGTGTAAAGACGGTAACCGCTGGCGACCTGGTAACTCCCGGCCAGGTGGCAATACTGAACCCCGACCAACACATCGCGGAACTGACCGACAAAAACGCGAACTTGACGATGGAGCTGACGGTCCGGAACGGACTTGGTTATATTCCGAAAGAGGTAACCCAGAAGGAGCGGGTGGATGTTGGCATTATCGCGCTTGACGCGGTCTTTACGCCGATTCGCCGCGTAACCTATGAAGTGGAAAACATGCGCGTGGGCGACCGCACCGACTTCAACCGCCTGCGTGTGGCTATCGAGACCGACGGAACCCTCCCGCCGCGCGAAGCCCTCGAGCACTCCATCACCATCATGATTCAACAGCTGAAAGCGGTCGTCGGGTTCAGGGAGGAAGAGGAAGTGCCGATGCCAGAGGCCGACCATGAGACGGTTGCCGAGGAGATGAAGAGCGATGACACGGACGTAATGAAGACCCGCGTGGAATCGCTCGACGGCCTCTCGACTAGGACCGCAAACGCCCTTGTGAACGCGTCTATCCGCACCATCGGCGGGCTGGTGCGGAAGACCGAGGACGATATCTTCTCGCTCGAGGGCATCGGAAGCGCCGGTGTCAAGGAAGTGAAGGACGCGCTCCGCACGTTCGGGGCTTCCCTGAAGGAGTAAGATGAAACACCACAGCAACATTCGCACGCTCGGCAGGAAGCGCGACCAGCGCGTGGCGCTGATACGCTCGCTTGCAGAGAACTTAATACTCCGCGGACGCATCCTCACAACCGAAGCGCGTGCTAAAGAGGTGCGCCCGTTCGTCGAGAAACTCATCACTCGGGGAAAGGCCGGGACGGTGGCGGCACGGCGGGACATTCTTTCACGGCTCGGCGGGCGGGAGCGGGTGATGAAAAAAGTGGTGGACGAACTCGCGCCGCGCTTCAAGGAGCGTGCCGGCGGCTACACTCGTATAACGAAGGTGCACCAGAAGCGCACGGACGGCGCGTCTAGCGCGGTCATCGAATTCATATAATTTTATTATGGAACACAAGAACCACACGATAGACGCGAAGGGGAAGAAGCTCGGACGGGTCGCCAGCGAGGCGGCGCACCTCCTGATGGAGAAAGACAGCCCTGCCTTCGAGAAGCACCGCAAACTCGGCAGCCGTGTCATCATCGAGAACGCCGGCAAGCTTTCGATAAGCGAGAAGCGCGGCAAAGAGGTGCGCTATACACGTGCGTCCGGCTATCCGGGCAATCGGGTTGACGAGACCATCAACGATGTCCGCACCAAGCATGGAGTCGGCGAGGTGGTGCGCCGGGCGGTTAAGGGTATGATTCCGCGGAATCGCCTGCGGCCGGATATGTTAAAACGTCTGGAGGTGAAGGAATAATCGTATGGCGACAACGAAGACACAATACACAGAAGGCGTAGGGCGGCGGAAGACCGCCGCGGCGCGCGTGCGCATCACGCCTGCCGCGAAACGGAGCGTAACAGTGAACGAAAAGCCGCACGACACATATTTTAAAACCCGCGAACTCCAGGCAATCATTCTTGGTCCGATGAACGCGCTCGAGGAGGATTACACAGTAACAGCGGTTGTTAAGGGGGGCGGTATCAGTGCGCAGGCAGAGGCGGTGCGGCACGGCATAGCCCGCGCAATGACCAAGCTCGACGTCGAAAAACGCGGCGCCCTGAAGAAGAAAGGGTACCTAAAGCGCGACCCGCGCACGAAGGAGCGCAAGAAGCCGGGTTTGAAAAAAGCGCGCAAAGCAAGTCAGTGGTCGAAACGCTAAGGAATGTGAAGGAAATGTTAGTTGGTTGGAAATAAGAGGAGAGAGGCGCAGGTATAGAAAATTAAAAACAATCCCAGTTCTATGACCGGGACTGTTTTTTTGTAAAGAACTTTATGATGCTAGACGCAAGGTTACTTTATTAGTCATCATCACGCTCAAACTCGTACCGTTCTCGCCTTGTGCCTGTGCCGCGCTCTTTGTACTTCAGGCTCTGAGAAAGCGCCTCTGCTCCGTTGAACTGTGCCATAGAACACTTCATGGAAATTGGCTGATAATATTCGACCTTTACACCTAAAGAACCCTACCTTTCCCAAACAGGTTACAAAACCTTAACGAGCACCGTATCTAGTGATTTCGTAAACCCCTAATCGGGCAATGTATAAATATAGGGGTTTACGAAATCACTAGAAACTCATAATATCTGATTGAGGTTCGTATATGGATTCAGGCGGTCTTTTTTGACTTCTGCTTTGTTTTTTTGCACAATACTGCTGTATGACGAAAGGGGAGCCGGATGATGACATAGTGCTAGAACCAGAAGATGCCGATGGCACAGCGACGCCTGCTCAGCGCGAAAAGAAGCTTCGGGAGGCACTGAAGCGCGCGAAAGCCGAGGCGGCGGAGAATCTCGCGGGCTGGCAGAGGAGCAAGGCCGATTATGTGAACCTTGCGCGCCGCACCCGTGATGAAGGCGCCACGAGCGCAAAAAACGGCGTTATGGCGCTCGCTGGAAACATTATTGCCGTCTTTGATTCGCTTGAGGCCGCGCGGAAGTGCGCGGAGCCGGAAGGCGGCGCGGTGCTGACGGGCATTGAGCAGGTCATCAAACAGCTCGAGGCGGCGCTCAAGGAGAGTGGCATTGAGCGGTTCACCCCGAAGGCAGGCGAGCCGTTCGACCCGGCGCACCACGAACCCGTCAGAACAGTTGCAACGGACAATGAAAAAGAGGATAATACTATTTCGGAAACGCTTCAGAGCGGTTATGCGTTCGGTGAAGCGGCTGTGCGTCCCGCACGCGTGTCCGTGAAGCATTATCAGCAAAAGGATGGCAACAGCGAATAGTTCGCTTTTTCTGCTTGTTGCTCTTCCATTCACTAATTTCTAGCATCTATGGGAAAGATTCTTGGCATTGACCTCGGCACCACAAACTCGGCGATGGCAATCGTCGAAGGAGGTGAGCCGACTGTTATTGAGAACGCGGAAGGTAACCGCACCACCCCGTCAGTAGCAGCTATTTCAAAGACAGGCGAGCGCCTGGTGGGACTGGTGGCGAAGCGACAGGCCGTCACGAACCCGAAAAACACCATCTACGGTATCAAACGCTTCATGGGCCACAAGTTTGGCGACGATGTGGTGCAGAAGGACAAAGACGTCGTGCCCTACGAGGTAAAAGAGGGTTCCGATAAGAGCGTTCTGGTGCGGCTCGGTGACAAGGATTATCGGCCGGAAGAGATTTCCGCGATGATACTCGCGAAAATGAAAGCTGACGCTGAAGCGAAGCTGGGCGAGCCGGTAGTCGAAGCCATCATCACAGTGCCCGCATACTTCGACGACTCCCAGCGTAAGGCCACGAAAGACGCCGGCAAGATCGCGGGACTTGACGTGAAGCGCATCATCAACGAACCGACCGCGGCGGCGCTCGCGTACGGTTTTAATAAGAGAAAAAACGAGCAGATTGTGGTCTTCGACTTCGGCGGTGGTACGTTTGACGTGTCGGTCCTCGAGGTTGGCGACGATGTCATCGAGGTGAAGGCGACCGGCGGTGACTCGCATATGGGCGGCCGGGACATCGACCAGGAGATCGTGAAGCACATCGTTTCAGAGTTCAAGAAAGAGACGGGCACGGACATCTCGAAAGACCCGCTCGCGCTTCAGCGGCTCGACGAAGCGGCTGAGAAAGCGAAGCATGAACTCTCCTCAACGGCCGAGACCGAAATCAACATACCGTTCGTCTCGTCCGGACCAGAAGGTCCCCAGCACCTTTTGATGAAGCTTTCGCGTGCGAAGCTCGAAGCACTCGCGGGAACATACGTGGACCGCGCACTCGAGATAACCAAGCAGGTCTTGGAACAGGCGAAGTTCAAGCCCGGCGACATCGAAGAGGTCGTTTTGGTCGGAGGCCAGACCCGAATGCCGCTCATACAGAGCAAGGTGAAAGAACTTTTCGGGCGCGAGCCGAACCGCTCCATCAATCCGGACGAAGTGGTGGCCGCGGGGGCCGCTATCCAGGCGGGCATTATGCAGGGCGATGTGAAGGATGTCTTGCTTCTCGACGTCATTCCGCTTTCTCTCGGCATCGAGACAATGGGCGGTGTGGCGACGAAACTCATAGAGCGAAACACCACCATTCCCACGTCTAAAGAGCAGGTGTTTTCAACCGCCGCCGACAACCAGACCCAGGTTGAAGTGCATGTGGTCCAAGGCGAGCGCGCCATGGCTTCCGACAACAAGTCGCTCGGCCGGTTCATTCTGGATGGTATCGCGCCCGCACCGCGCGGACTTCCGCAAATCGAGGTGTCGTTCGACGTAGACGCCAACGGCATCCTAAACGTAACTGCTAAAGACAAAGCGACGGGGAAGAGCCAGTCCATAAAGATAGAGGCGTCGAGCGGCCTTTCCGATGCTGATATCGAGCGGATGCAGAAAGACGGAGAGGTGCATGCAGAGAGCGACAAAGCAGCCCGTGAGCTTGCCGAAGCGCGGAACGTCGCCGACCAGATGGTATACACTGCCGAGAAGTCGCTTTCCGAGCACAAGGACGCAATTCCTGACGATGTGAAAAGCGCGGTTACCGCGGCGGTTGAGAAAACGAAAAAGGCACGCGCGGGTACGGACAAGGCGGCGCTTGACGCGGCAACGCAGGAACTTGCCGCCGCAATGCAGAAGATCGGCGAGCATGTGCAAAAGCAGGGACAAGAGACGGGAGACACGGGGCAGGAGCCGAATACGGGAAGTGGCGACGGGAATGTGACTGATGTAGAATCGGAAGATAGCGACCAGAACGAGAAAAAAGATGAGTAAGGACTATTACACGATCCTCGGGGTCGAGAAGAAGGCCTCGAAGGATGAAATCAAGAAAGCGTTCCGTAAACTCGCGCACAAATACCACCCGGACAAGAAGGGCGGCGACGAAGTGAAGTTTAAGGAAGCGAGTGAAGCGTACGCAGTGCTTTCCGACGACAAGAAACGCGCCGAGTACGATGCCTACGGCCGTGTGTTTGCGGGCAGTTCAGGAGCTGGAGCCGGTTTCGACGGGTTCGATTTCTCGCAATTCGCGGGCGGCTTTGGCGGCGGACAAGGGTTCAACATTGACATGGACGATATTTTCGGCGGCTTCGCTGACATGTTCGGCGGCGGCGCCCGTATGCATCGCGGTCGTGATATCTCCATCGACATTGAGTTGCCGTTCAAAGATGCAGTGTTTGGGACTACCCGAAAGGTCCTGGTAACAAAGGACACGACCTGCGAACGGTGCGAGGGAGGCGGCGCGGAGCCAGGCACCTCGACCAAGACCTGCCCGACCTGCAACGGCAAAGGACAGGTGGTTGAACAGCGCCGCTCTCCATTTGGCACCTTCCAGAGTGTATCAACGTGCGCCAAGTGCCACGGCAGGCGCGTGGTACCGGAAAAGCCCTGCACGCAGTGCAATGGGCGCGGTGTGGAGCACAAACAGGCAGAACTTTCCGTTACCATCCCTGCTGGTATCGAGAACGGCCAGATGATACGCATGGCTGGCGCGGGCGAGGCCGTGCCCGGCGGCGCCGCGGGCGATTTGTATATAAAAATCCATGTAGCGCCCGACTCGCGTTTCAGGAAGGAAGGGTACAACCTCGTTACAGAACTCCCAGTGAAGATTACCGACGCGCTCCTCGGTGCGGAATACAAACTGGAGACACTGGATGGTACGACGACAGTGAAGGTGCCCGCATTGAAATCGGC
The DNA here is from genome assembly GCA_046756605.1 of Minisyncoccia bacterium. GTDB lineage: Bacteria > Patescibacteriota > Minisyncoccia > Phycocordibacterales > Phycocordibacteraceae > Phycocordibacter. The sequence continues at coordinate 17,011 of JBHHWQ010000006.1, forward strand.
CGACGAGATTCTTCGCGTTAAAGGCAAGGGTGTGCCGATGAGCGGCGCCGGCACCAGCGAGGGCCGGCGCGGCGACCTTCTGATACGGGTGAAAGTGGAATTTCCGCAGAAATTATCTCGCTCTGCTAAGAAGCTCCTGGACGGTCTGAAAGGAGAGGGTATCTAATTGCGGTATGGAGCGGCTTTTGTACGCCGAGCGGTATCTGAATGGCGAACAGCCGCAGTGGCTGGTAAAGCCGAACATGCGCGGTCGGCCACCGGTTTTTGTTCAGCATGGCTTTGCGGTGCACCCTTCGACCAGCGGACTTGGCGAGTCCTTGATGGATCGCGACCGGAATGTATACGTAAACGCGCATCCAGCGAAGCGGCCGGAACGCTTTCTTCGTGATGAATTGGAATATGCGAAAGACAAAGCGCGGCGGCTGTATGCACGGCATATCAGCGAAGGGCTAGTGCGCGTCGATGAGTTGGAAGCGCTCTTAGCGCGTATCCCGCTCGCGGCCTACGCCGAGGCGCGCTCGCTCATCATGCTTGTAGAGGTTGGCGCGCGAATCAAAGAACCCATTACGGTCGCCGCGCACTCGTTCGGCGCGCAATCTGCGCTTTTTGCGGCGTTCCTTCGGCCGGATCTCTTTCCGAATCAGGGCGGCGACAAGTCGACACTCGTTCTCTTGAATCCGGCCGGATTCACCGGAAAGCGTGAATCGGCGGAACAGAGAGAAGAGAGCAAAGCGCTCGCGGCTTCCGAAGCGGTGCGTGCGGAGCGCGAGCAGGGACTTTTGGAGACATTCAGAGGGCTCGGCCGGGCCGGGGCGCTCCAGCTTCGGCACCTCTTTTCCGTGATTGGGGCGGCGTTGACGCGCGGCGCCGAAGGACGCCGCGCGTTCAAGGAGGCGATTCTATATACAGCAACACATCTCTTGAGCGGTACTGCGGATAGCGAAGCGCATGCGATGGCGAATACCGACATGGTGCCGTATGCGAATTTTCTTGCCGCTTCGGGTATCCGCCTCGAGATTGTGTATGACGAAGACGATGTTACGTTTCCGGCGCGCGTTTTCAACGCGCGCCGGGAGGGAAAAGAATTTGACGAACGCATCGGCTTCCACAAAACGAAAGGCAAGGGGCACTTCGGTCCAGTGCATGACCCGGAAGGCACCGCGAAACTCGTCGACGATATCCTCAAAAATGAAGATTCATCGCAAGGCGGGGAGAAGTAATCACTACAATAACTTTCCCGTGGTATCCTTTTAGTCAGGTGAAGTAGTGGTATGCAGGGAACCGAGATAGCTGATGTGCTTCAGTTTACTGTCGATTTATTACTCGCTTTTGCGGTCGATTTCCTCGCCTTCATTGTTATTGCAGGGGCGGTCGCGCTTTTCGCGCTTTACTTCGGCCGCGACCGCATTGTCCCATTAACCGCCGCGCTCTATGCCGCCATCCCGCTCTACGTAGCGTTTCCATACACGGAATTCGTAACGACACCGCTCGTCCACGTCGCGCTGTATATAGTCCTCACCTTACTCGCGCTTATCGCGTTCTCGGGACTCTCGGCGTTTATCGCCTCGGGCTCTCTGGGCCTCGTGAAGCTCGCCATTATTTCCGGCGCCATCGCCGGTATGCTCATCGCTATATCCATCCATATCCTGCCGGTTGAGGAGCTCTACACTTTCAGCGCTCCAACCCGGGCACTCTTTGAATCAGGCGAGGCGTTCTTTCTCTGGCTCTTGGCACCATTAGCCGCCATTTTCGTCTTCGGACGCGGTTGATTCCCACTCTTTATCACGATGAAACCGTACGCGATTTTACCGTATCTGCTCCAAGCGTTCGCGTGGCCATTTGCCCACGTGATTTTCCGTATGAATGGTACGTTCACCGTGCACGGGCGGGAGCATTTGAAGGATATCAAGGGCCCGATGGTTTTTGCCGCAAACCACGTGAACGACCTTGACCCGGTGGTAACCCGCGCCATCCTTCCGTTTATAGGGAAGGGAAAACAGACACCGCTTTTTTGGGTAGCGCGTTTCCGCAAGGACTATGACGCGCTCGCAGACGAGCCGTTTGAAGGTTGGCGCGGCTTCCTGTACAGCGATTGGTTCTTTCGCGTCTGGGGCGCGTACCCTGCCTACCGTGGAACGCGCGACTATGGACAGTCACTTCGCCACCATCTCCGGATTCTCAAGGACGGCTACAGCGTCTGCATCTTCCCACAAGGCGGCAAGGCAAAACTTCAGGGAAGGGAAGCGCCTGTTCGTGGCGGCGCAGTGTTCTTGGCACACGAGGCCGGTGTGCCGCTGATTCCTATCGCCATCCGCGGCACGCGCGGCATTGACTTCCGGACTCTTTTTTTTAAGAAAACGAAGATAGAGGTTCGTATTCTCCCGCCAGTTCAGATTCCTGACGGGGATGTGGATTATAAGGGCGCGGCGCAGAAGGTCATGGATTCGGTTTATAATGTCCTGTAAACGACTTTATGGGTACCTATTTAATTGACGAGCCGATAACCCGCGAGCGTCTTCAGGAAATCGCAAACGAACGCTTCGGCGATATGGTAAAGGGGGTGGTGGATATAGAGCAGGGACTCCTTATCGTTGGTTCGGAGCTTCACATAGACGGGGCGACCGCGCTTCAGGAAGGGCACGGCTCAAAAGGCGAAGCGCTTTGGGGAGTTAACCTCTATCCCGGCGAAGCGGCGGGCGATTTTTTGGAATTTGATTCGGTTATCAATTTAAAACCCACACTCGGCAACCGCACACGCAGTGTCGAAGGCGAAACGGTTCGGGACGCTATAATTGCTGTGGTGCGGAAGAAAGTAACCGACTCCGGTCTATGAACACACAGCACGCGTCGCTTGCAGAAGGTCGCTGGCATGCATTGTCGCTTGCCGAACAGCTTGCGAACATCGGAAGTGAGGTGCACCGCGCGCGTATTGCGCAGGAAAAGGGGCTCGAGAGCCGCTTTCATTCTGCCGCAGACCGCGCACTAGAGCTTTTTGACCTCACCCTTGCCGATCTACGTTGGAAGGCACAGAAGCGCCTTTTTGAGCTTGGGCGCATGCGCGCTGTACTGGCTGATGCGTTCTTGGGTGGGGAGGAATACGGCGCAACGCTTGACGGACTCGAACCGTACTTTGACCGGTTTGCGCTCCTTGCCGCGCAAAAAGTCGGTTTATAATGCTCTGTGATACCTTGTAGAGAGTATATGCGAGTTCTCATTTTCGCCATTCTTGCGCTCTTGCCGCTTCCGCTCATCGCCGCCACAGGCGACTTCGTGCCACTCTCTCCCATTCCGAACCTGGGAACCTCGGGCGACATAACGCTTGAGCAGTACGCGAATGCTGTGTTTATGCTCGCCATTTCCGTCGGCGCCATCCTTGCAGTCCTGCGCATCATCACCGGCGGCTTCAAATACATGACCACCGAGGCCGTTACCACGAAGGGTGACGCGCGCCTCACTATCCAGAACGCTGTTGTGGGGCTACTCCTACTCCTTTCCGTCTGGCTCGTCCTTTCCATCATCAATCCCCAGATTGCAGACCTCT
>JBHHWQ010000007.1:0-20445 GCA_046756605.1 Minisyncoccia bacterium
GGTGTGCGTGGTTTTCTTCCACTCCTGTCGGATGGGCATGGTCTGACTCAAGCCCGCTCTGTGGTGAGCTTGTCGAACCATGTCCATGTTCAACCTCAATAACTCCGAGAAAGGAAAGAAAACCAAGCACGATTAACAACAATGAAATGAGTGCGCTTGTCACAGAAATCTTCTTTTTCTTTGCCCAGTTCCAGAACACGGAAAGTAAAATAATGCCAATTAGTGTCCACCAACCTATCCATATCGGACCGTCAAAAGCGCCGGCGGCCACAGGATGATCCGGCGCTTCGGCAAGCGCAGGAGCGACATTCATGACAAATTGATTCCAGCCGGCGTGAAAAATTGAATCCTCCCACCAGTGCATGCCCCACAAACCGTACGACAAAATAAATGCGCCGACCGCCGTGAGAGACCAACCCATGATTGTATCAATACTTGCTTTGCGCGAAGCAACCCACTTTGTGGCGTTTATGCCTAAGATGGCCAAAATAACAATCGCCAGAAGCGGAACAGCGCGCCCAAGTCCGTGGACAAACCCAAGCCCCGCGCCGATACCGACAGAACCAATCCCCGCAATGTAGGTGAGAATGACGTAAAAAGCAGGGTTAGGACAGCCAACGCCGGCATTGCCAAGCAACACTCCCATGCCAAGCGCTTTTGCGTAATCTCCTCGTTTCTGAAGCCAAGCGGGCGAAGCGCCGGCAAATTCGGGAAGCGAGAATCTCAGAAAGCGGAGCTCAGACCAGCCAAAAAGAATCGCAATCGTGCCCGCGAATATGAACATATATTGCGTGAATGTATCAAGCCCGAAATAGCCGCCGAGCTGTGATACCACTACGCCATAAACAGCAAGCGTGATCGAAATGCCAAGCCCGAACAAAAGCGCCATGGTAAATCCCTTGGTGGGCGATTTGCCGAGCGTAAGCGGCACAATCACAAAAACAAGCGGAAGTGTGCAGGGCAGGAAAATCATGGAAAGTCCGGCGGCGAATGTAAGCAAGACGCCAACTGATTGACCGCTTGTCGTTGCCAGCCAAAAGAGACCAGCGGCAATGCCGGTGAATAGCGCAATACCGAGTATTGCTAAAATAACGCGCGCCCCTTGTGTTGATTGGTTATTCATCGTTGCAAAGTTTAGAGCAATATTTATCCACGTGCTTATCCATAATTTTCAAAAGCGGCTCAATAGTTTCTTTGTTGAGTGAGTAATAACGATACAAACCGTCCCTCTTAACCTCGACAAAATGACAGCTTACGAGCCGCTTTAGATTGTGAGAAATTGTGCTTTGTTTGTACGGCAATTTTTCCGTCAGCTCTGTTACGTTCATCGGCTTCTTGTGCAAAGCATGGATAATTTCAAGCCGTGTTTTATTTCCCAACGTGTGGAAAAACTTGCCCCGCCCTTTTATGAACGAGATATCTTTATTTTCTTGTTGTATATCTTTTGTCATTTTTCTATTATTAGCGTTATTCTTATGGGAAAAGGGCGGGGTGAATATGGTGATTTTGCCATATTGTAAAAACTCAATATACTTTCAGTATATCGAGGTGTGAATTTTTAGTCAAATTATAATCAGGGAGCTTTCTTTTTGCCCGCCTGCTACCGCGCCGAAGGCGCGGCAAGGGTGGGAAGCGGCCTTAATTCGTCGTGGCAAAACCAGTGGGCGGCACTGTGTGCCGCCCACGAAATGGCGTCAAAAAACCGAAAAGTCAGATTTTGGTGCCCGGGGTGGGAATCGAACCCACATGCCTTGCGGCCGCCGATTTTAAGTCGACTACGTATACCAGTTCCGTCACCCGGGCAACAGTTTAGTTTTAGCACATTTGTGACCGCGACGGGGATTAGGAAAGCATTTATATACTTTCGTGAGGCCACGGCGGGATCGGCGTCAAGTTTCTAAACTCACTTCGTTCGTTAAGAACTTCCTGCCCGGCCTCGCCCGTCGCTAAAGCGACATGGCTCCGGCGTTCGATTCCCGACGCAAACAAAGCAGTTTGTTTGCTCCATGCCCTAAGAAAGTGTTCGAACACTTTCGTGAGGCCACGGCGGGAATCGAACCCGCGCATGCCGGTTTTGCAGACCGGAGCGTTTCCACTTCGCCACGTGGCCGTTTTCAAAGGATACTATGCTTCTTTTTCGGGCTCAATTGAACCGCCGAGGACCGGGTCCGGAAGAAAGCGTACGCGCGGGATAGCTCGGAGCGCCATATGTGCCTTGAGGTAGCGTTTCAACTCGTCGCGATTGCGGTTCAGGAAATCGAGCGCGCCGCGCAGGTCTTTTTCTGGAAACACACTTATAAAAACGTTCGCATGCGCGCCGCGCCGGTCGAGTGCCGCGCCCGTAACTGTAATCATCGATCTTCGGTTCGATTCGCGGTTGATGAATTCCGACACGGCCTTCTGCAATGCTTCCTCGGCCCGTTCGTGCATCATACGTCTGCGACGGTTTCAAGCATATCACCGATGGTGATGTCGGCTTTGGTCTCAATCTGTGCACCGAACTCGATCCCTTCACTCACGCGCTCCACGTCAGCTTTCTGTGACTGGAGGTTTACAATCTTGCCGCTCCCCGCTTCGACGCCGCGTCGCCGGATGGTAATAAGCGCGCCGCGCACAAGAGTACCTTCCTCGACGCGGCCGCCGATGACATGTTTCGTGCCCGTCGTCGAAAAATGCTTAAGCACCTTTGCATTACCGGTAACCGTCGCTTCCACAACCGCAGGTGCGATACGCTCCACCTCTTTACCAATCCATTCAGTCAGCTCGTAGATGATAGGTTTGGTCATGACGGAAACGCCCTGGCGCTCGGCAAGGTCGGCCGCGCCGCTTTCCACCTTCACGTTGAACCCGGCGATGAGCGCGTCCTCGAAACCTGTGAGAAGCTTCACGTCGTTCTCCGTGATAGCCCCGACGCCTTTTTCGACGAGAAGAAGGTTCGCGTTTTCCTGGGAAACCTTCTCGAGTTCATGTTCCAACGCTTCGATAGAGCCGGCGGTGTCGGCCTTGAGCATCAGCCGGATGCATTTCTTACCCTCAGCTGTTGGTGCAGATGCCTTCGCAAGCGGCTTCTCACCCTCGGCTGCGGCCGCTTCGGCTTCTTTCTTCGTCTGAACGACGTACAAGTCGCTTCCCACGCGCGGCTCTTTGGAGAAGCCGGTAATCATCGCGGGCTTGCCGCATACGACCTCTTTCACACGGCTCCCATCCGCCGCTTCGATGGCGCGGAGCGGCGCCCACGCGTCATCTGCTACGGCAAATGTGCCCGTCCTGAACGTGCCGGCGCGCACGATGACACTTGCCGATACGCCGCTCCGCGGGTCGCGCGCCGACTCGATGACCACCGCGCGCGGCTCGGCATCCGCGTCGCAGGTTACGTCCTCGAGGTCGGCAACGAGAAGGATGAGGTCGAGGAGCTCGTCCACGCCTTCACCGGTTTTTGAGGAGAGCGCGACATGCGGCACGTCGCCTCCCAGGCCTTCAAGGTAGATGCCGTCTTTCATCACGCTTTCTTTCGCACGGTCCAGATTTGCGTTTTCTTTGTCGATTTTCGTGAATGCAACGATGTAGGGAATTTTTGCGTCAGTAATCGCCTTCCATGCCTCCAAGGTCTGCGGCATAGCGCCGTCGTCGGCGGCGACGACCAGGATGGCGATATCTGCGGCCGAGGCGCCCCTGCGGCGCATTTTCTGGAACGCCTCGTGCCCAGGCGTGTCGATGAATGAGATAGCGCGTTTCGCGCCCTCTTTTGGGGTGTGTTCAATTTCGTACGCCGAGATGCGCTGGGTAATGCCGCCTTTTTCGCGCTCAGCAACCTTCTCCTTTCGGATGTAGTCGAGGAGTGACGTCTTGCCGTGGTCGATGTGCCCGACCACCGCCACCACCGGCTGCACTTTTGTTCCTTTCTGTGTCGTTTCAGGAGCCATAGTCAGCCACCAGAAAACCACGAAACGCCCTTAAAATCAAAACACTTTTCATCCCCCTCTGGAAGCGACGCTTCCAGAGGGGGGTTCAGAGGGAGGGGGTGGGTCAGCAAGCACTTTATCTTATAAATAAGCATTCCTCTGGAAGCGTCGCTTCCAGAGGAATGCTTAGGATGTTTACGTTTACGTGAGGGTGTTTTGTGCGCGTTTGATTGCTTTCTGCTCTTCTTCGGAAAGTTCGCGCTCTGATTTAAACGCTTTCAGGTCTTTGGCGTATACGCGGACGGAATCGCGCGAGTGGATGCCGGAGACGACGACGCCGTCGCCCTGCTCGTTCAAAAATGCGGTAACAAAGCTCTGCCGGCCACTCTGCTCATGGAACGGGTCGAACCGTTCGATTGCAACGCCTCGCACGCTGGTTGCGAGCCGTCCATCGAGGTTCTCGAGCGCAAGCTCCGTTTTCTTCGCGTGTATTTCGAGCTTTCCCGCGCGCTCATCGAGCGCGCGGATGGTTCCCTCGAGTGTTTTTCCGTCGCCGCCTTGCGTGAGGCGCGAAAGACGTCGCGAGAGAAGCCACATACTCACAAGGAGCGCGAACGAGAGGAGCGCAAGCGCCGATGCCACGGGCTCGGCCTCGAGCGCACCGAGTGCGGAAGCGAGATACTGCAGTATGAATTCCACACGCAAAGTATACCGCGCTTCAAAGCCCGCCGTGTTTTAATGGCTCGTATGTTTCGGAAAAGAATCTACATGGACTTTGCGGCGGCAACACCCATACACCCCTCCGTCCTGCGCGAGATGAAGCGTGGCTTCAGCGCATATGGCAACCCGCTTGCGGCACACCACGAAGCGCGAAGCGCCCGCGCGCTCCTCAACGAAGCGCGCGAGCGGGTTGCGCGCGCGCTTTCGGTAAAACCAGAGCAGGTGTACTTCACGGGAAGCGGCACCGAGAGCAACAACCTCGCCGAGCATGGTGTCATCGAGGCGCTCCTTTTGAAAGGCGCGAAGCCAGAATCGCTTCACATGATTGTAAGCGACTTCGAACACGCCTCGTCAACCAACGTCGCCCGCTACTGGGAGCGGCATGGGGTCTCGGTGTCGTACGCGAAACCAAACACCGAGGGTATCGTACATCCAGAAGAAGTTGTAAAACTTGTACGACCAGAGACGGTACTGGTGTCCATCGTTGCTGTGCAGTCAGAGATAGGGCAGATCCAGCCGCTCAGAGACATCAGCCGCGCACTCGAGCGTATCCGCATCCGGAGAGAGCAGACGGTGCAGGAACTTTCGCCGGAAGCTCGTTTCCCGATACTCCATACAGATGCGAGCCAGTCGCCGCTTTTCGTAGACCTCTCACCGCACCGGCTCGGCGTCGACCTTGCGACATACGACGCGCAGAAGATTATGGGACCGAAAGGGGTAGGCGTGCTCTACAGAAACTCTGCTGTGCCGCTCTCACCCATCATGCACGGCGGCCCGCAGGAGCGGGGCTTGAGGCCCGGCACCGAAAATGTGTCCAGCGCCTTGGGTATCGCAAAGGCGCTTGAGCTTGCCGGGGAGGGGATGGAGGAGCGCGCGCGTCGCGTCGCTAAAGTTCGGGACTACCTCATCGCGCTCATCCAAAAAGAAGTGCCGCAGGCCGAGCTCAACGGCTCGATAAAGCACCGTATCGCAAACAACGTCAGCATCTCTCTTCCGGGTATGAGCGGCGACTACCTGGCTGTGCTCATGGACAGGTTTGGTGTTGCGGTGTCAACCAGGTCCGCCTGCACTTCGCGCGATGGCGAATCAAATGCAGTGCGCGCACTCGGCAAAAAATCGAGCGAAGCGCGCGGCACCCTGCGCTTCACGCTCACCCCCTGGGCAACCAGAGTAGACGCGCGCCGCGCGGTCGACGCGCTCAAAAAATCCATTGCGGTAATTGACCAAGTTGAATGAGAATGGTATAGTTTCTCTAGGAGGTACGTCGCCGTTTCATTTTTATAGTAGTATAGTAGAAATATGGAAATCGAAGAGCTCACTAAGTCACAGATTGTTCTTTTAGTCCTTTTGGTCTCGTTTGTGACGTCGATTGCGACCGGCATCGTAACGGTCTCATTGCTCGCGCAGGCGCCGCCTGCCGTAACCCAGACGGTAAATCGCGTCATTGAGCGCACCATCGAGACGGTCGTGCCGGCCGAAGGCCAGCAGGCGTCCGTTGTGACGAAAGAGACCACAGTGGTGGTTAAAGAGGACGATCTCATCACGCAATCTATCCAGGACTCGTTCGAGAAGATTGCCCGCATCCACGAAGGCACTTCAACCTCGAGCCCAATCGTTGCTCTGGGCGCAATAATCGGGAACGGCACCATTGTGACCGACCGAACTTTCGTATCCGACGAACATGCGGTTGTGGTCGCGGACGGTACGTACCGCTTCACGGTGAGTGCTACTGTTCCCGAGGCGGGCATCGCGATTCTGACCGCGACCGGCACTGCGCCAAGCGCGGGTGCGTTCAAGTCGGTTGATGCCGGTTCCTTAAAACTCGGCCAGACCGTTATCGGCATCTACGGTGCGCGGAGTGACCGAGTCGCCATGAGCGTACTTGCAGGTACCGGAACTCTCGCTAAAGTCGGCACTGGCGAAGACGTCGCATCCGTTCGCGGGCTCGACACCACTATCGACGCGACACTCACACCCGGTGCACCCTTGGTTACTATCTTTGGTGAGTTGGTCGGCGTCTCAACACCCGTGTCGCGCGCCGACGGCAAGGGAAGCTTCATCGCCTACTCCGATATCGCGGCAATACTCAGCAAGTCCGCTGAAGAGAGTGCGGCTGCCACGCCGGAAGAGTAGCCGCACAGCGAATCGTGTGCCCGGTTTGCGCGCACTGACGATGTCAGTACAATGATTCATAGATATGCCTCCGTTCAATAATTTCACAACGAAAGCGAAGGAAGCCGTGCGTAAGGCGCATGAGTTGGCTATCGAGCGTGGCCAGAATCAGGTGTCGTCCTTGCACATGGCAGTTGCGCTCATCATTCAAGAGGACTCGGTAGTGCTCTCCATCCTTGAGCGCTTGGATGTCGACACGGTCTTGCTGACGGACTCTCTGTTCGAGCTTCTCGAAACCCCACCTGCGGGCGCGACGCTCTCGCCGTCATACCAGCTGTACTTAACGCCGGACCTGGCGCAGGCACTCGAGGCATCGGTGAAGACAAGCGCGTCGTTCGGCGAGTCATTCGTCTCGGTTGAACACATCTTCCTGGGCATTCTCCAGCACCCGGGGCCCGCGGCAGAGATTTTCAGCCGGTTTCGCATCGACCAGAACGCTGTAACGTCGGTCATCCAGGAGTTTCGTTCGGGGCGGGCCCCGGAATCCGAAGCGCCAAAGAAGTATCGCGCGCTCGCCAAGTACACCAAGAGCCTCACGAAGTACGCGAGTGAGAATAAACTCGACCCAGTCATTGGCCGCGATAGCGAGATCAGCCGCATTATCCAGATTCTCTCGCGCCGCACCAAGAACAACCCTGTCTTGATCGGCGAGGCCGGTGTGGGTAAGACCGCGATTGCCGAGGGACTCGCACAGCGGATGGCTGTCGGCGACGTGCCGGAGTCCCTGAAGGAAAAAGAGCTCATGACTCTGGACCTCGGCCTCCTGATCGCCGGAACGAAGTACCGCGGCGAATTCGAAGAGCGCCTTAAGGCAATTATGAAGGAGGTTGAGCGCGCCGAGGGCGAAGTTATCCTCTTTATCGATGAGCTGCATACGCTCGTGGGAGCAGGAGCAGCTGAGGGCGCGGTGGACGCGTCTAACATGCTCAAGCCAGCGCTTGCGCGCGGGGACCTACGCGTCATCGGTGCCACGACATTAAAGGAGTACCAACAGCACATTGAGAAGGACCCGGCGCTGACGCGACGCTTCCAGCCGGTGTATGTGCAGGAGCCGTCCATAGAAGATGCTATCGCCATTCTTCGGGGCCTGCGTGAGAAATATGAGGTCTTCCACGGCGTTAGGATTACCGACGACGCCATCGTCGCAGCAGTCGAGCTGTCTTCACGCTACATTTCTGACCGATTTCTTCCCGACAAAGCAGTGGACCTTATCGACGAGGCAGCTTCAAGCTTGCGCATCGCACTCGAAAACAAGCCGCCGGCTCTTGAGGAGACCGACCGGAAGATTCGCCGCTTGGAGATCGAACTCGCCGCTTTAAAGAAGGACGAGGAAGAGAAACTCGGCAAGAATACGAAAAGCCGCATTAAGGCCATTGAAAAGGAGATTGCGGAGGCGCGCGACAAGACGGCAGACCTAGAAGCTAAGTGGAAGAATGAGAAAGAAGTGCTGACCGATATCAGCACACTCAAGAAAGACATCGACCAGATGCGCGCTGACGCCGAAAGTGCGGAGGCGCGCGCGGACCTTGCGCGCGCGGCGGAAATTCGCTACAGCAACCTGCCTGATGCCGAGAAAAATCTTGAGAAGGCGCAGGGGAAACTGAAGCGCTTCCAACGCTCACGGCGGGTCCTGAAAGAAGAGGTGACTGACGTGGATATCGCGGAGGTCGTCGCGCGCTGGACGGGCGTGCCGGTTTCGCGCATGCTCGAGGCGGAAGCGCAGAAGCTTTCGCGCATGGAAGAAGAACTCAAGGAGCGTGTCATCGGCCAAGATGAGGCAGTGCGCCTGGTGGCAGACGCGGTAAAGCGCTCGCGTGTTGGCATCGCCGACCCGCAGAAACCTATCGGCTCGTTCCTCTTCCTGGGACCAACCGGCGTCGGGAAGACCGAGCTTTCAAAAGCGCTCGCTGAATTCATGTTCGACGACGAAAACGCCATCATCCGCGTGGATATGAGTGAATTCATGGAAAAACACGCGGTATCGAAGATGATCGGCTCGCCGCCTGGCTACGTAGGCCACGAGGAAGGCGGAGCACTAACTGAAAAGGTGCGGCACCGCCCGTACTCGGTCATCCTGTTCGACGAGATAGAGAAGGCGCATCCAGAGGTGTTCAACATCCTGCTTCAAGTGTTGGACAATGGACACCTTACCGACGCCAAGGGACGGAAGGTCAATTTCAAAAATTCTATCGTCATCCTGACCTCGAACATCGGTGCAGAGTTTATCGACAAAATGTCTACGTTTGGGTTTTCGAGTGCAAACGGCGACCAAACCCAGGAGTACGAGCGCGTGAAGGAAAAGGTGACAGAGAAGCTCAAGGATTACTTCCGGCCGGAGTTCCTGAACCGTCTTGACGAGATCATCCTCTTCAACATCCTTTCAAAGGACGCGATACGGCAAATCGTTGAGATGCAGGTCAAAATTGTCGAAGAGCGGCTCAAGGCAAAGGATATTGCGCTTTCCGTCAAACCCGCCGTGTACGACTACCTTGCCAAAGAAGGGTACAAGCCGGAGTACGGCGCGCGACCGCTCAAGCGTCTCATCCAGTCAAAGATCTTGACGCCCGTCGCATCGTTCATGGTCGAACGGGGCGTAATGGAAGGTGGTACCGTCGCCGTGGGGCTTGCGCCGGACAAGGAAGATGAGTTCGTGTTTGATATCGTGAAGAGTGCCCGCGCCTCAAAACCTCGCCGCAAGAAAGCGGTTGCCGCTACAAAAAGCTAAAGAAACTTGTTATACTCCAACCCACGCGTCGGTGGCAGAGTGGTCAATTGCATCAGACTGTAAATCTGACGCCTTCGGGCTACGCTGGTTCGAATCCAGCCCGGCGCACTGTGAGAAAAATGCATGATTTTATTCATGCATTTTTATTACTATGCCGTGGACTGGATTCGAATGAAGAGGGGGTCGGGGAGAGGATAGTCTCCCCGTGGGGGAGTTAGGCGAAGCCGACATAGAACCGTGGGTTCTATGAGCGCAAACGAGCATACGTTGAGCAGTGAGATTCCAGCCCGCCGCCCCGCCATTTTGTTACATGGGCGGCGGGGCGTCCGGATGTTCCTCGAAGTAGGTTCGCGCGAATGTTAGAATAATTGCATCACAGGAGAGATTGGGTCGTTTTGTGGGGGATAAGGCGCTGCCGCCTTCTTCATGGGGTATACTGGCGGCATGAGGAGATATCTGTTTTGGGGAGCCGGCGCTCTTTTTCTCACGCTCCCGCTCACGGCTCTCGCCTACACCATCGGTGACCAGCTCGTCCCGCAAGAGCTGGTTGAAAAGGCGCCCTACCTCCAAGGATGTGACATCATTCATCTGGCCAACAACCTCATCGGATTTGCCGTATACCTTTCCGTGATGGTGGCGAGCGTCATGTTCGCCTACGCGGGTTTCCTGTACGTAACCGCCGCGGCGCGAAGCGATAACCTGAATCAGGCGAAAGGCATTTTTGGCAAGGTGTTCCTGGGGCTCGTTATCGTGCTTGCCGCGTGGCTCATCGTGGACATTATTCTCTCCGTCTTCACGGAAAAGGATTTTGGGTTCTGGAGCGACATAAAGTGCGAAGAGTTCACATTCGTCACGCCGACGGATCTTGGTGCCATCGAGACCGTTCCGATTGATGAAAGACTCGAGACGGAAAACAGGGCACTCTTATCAATTGTTGATATCGGCGTAAATCATCCGAACGCCTGCGAGCCCGGCCAAACCAAAGAGTGTATCACCACCGCTGGCTTAAGCACACGGACCATCGGCTACATCATGGAGACAAAAAAAGCGTGTGATGCGACAGTCGGTGCTTCATGCGACATTACCGTTACTGGCGGCTCAGAAGAGGGACACGCCGGTGGCACAAACCCCGGTTCACACGGCGCCGGCGATAAGGTTGATCTGCGTATCACGCCAAATGTCCGGACGTACATCGAAACACAAGTCGATTCGGGAGCATTTTCCGTCGTTGAAGACCCGATATTCGGAAGCGCGCAATGGGTTGATGTCGAAACCGGCGCTGTGTGGACTGACGAGGGCGACCACTACGATATCTGTGTCGAAAACTGTGACGCACCCGCGGCACGGGGTTCTTGACCCTTCGGAAGAATCACGCTACAGTATCTGCCATGTCGCAGGATAACCTCATCAAACTCAAGTCATCGGCATCCGGGCGTGTCGTCTGGACCCGGAAGAACAAGAAAAAGCTTGCCAATGCTCCCAAGCTTGAGCTTAAGAAATACGATCCCGTGGTGCGAAAGCACGTCGTACATAAAGAGGTAAAGAAATAAACAAGCCCTTCAAAAAGGGCTTTTTTTAGCGTACACTCCTTCTACCGGGCCTATAGTTCAATGGTAGAATACTGGTCTCCAAAACCAGCGATCTTGGTTCGAGTCCAAGTGGGCCCGCCTGACAGTGGAAACACCCTCTGGAAGCGTCGCTTCCAGAGGGTGTTTCCAGAGGATTATGCGAGAAACATTTTGACTCGTGCAATAGTCGCTTCTTTTTCACTAGGATTAAGCCAATGAATGTCAGGGTTCCGTTTGAACCACGTCATTTGGCGTTTTGCGTACCTCCAGATTTCGCGCTCTAACTGCTCCTGCATTTGATCAAAGCTCATATCACCATGAAGATGTCGTGCCATGTAGCGATACTCCAGCCCCAACTCCTCCATGCGCTCGTATGCAAGACCTTCGGCGTGTAGGCGCTTCGCCTCGTCGAGCATACCTGCATCCAGGCGCGCCGTAAGGCGCGCCTGGATGCGCTCCTTGAGTTTAGTTTGTGGAAGGATAATTCCGAACCAAAGTGTATTATAGAGCGACGCATGTTCCGGATGAAGGTTCTTGCCGAGCGCGTGCGCGACCTCAATCGCGCGGATGAGCCGCCGCGGGTTCTTCGTATCTATCGTTTCATACCGTTCCGGATCGAGTTTTTGCAATTCGTTTTGCAGTTTACCCAAATTGTACCCCGCCAGACGTTTCCTAACAGCCGGATTTGGCGGCACGTCCGCAAGCGAAACGCGGCCAAGGAGTGCATCTATATAAAAACCTGTGCCGCCGGCGATGATGGGGACCTTCCCGCGCGCGACGATATCCGCGAGCGCCTCCCTGCCGCGGCGGACAAAGTCCGCCGCGGAAAATACCTCCTGCGGATCCGCGACATCGAGCATGTGGTGCGGCACACCATGCATTTCCGCTTCAGTTACCTTGCCGGTGCCTATATCAAGTCCCCGGTACACCTGCCGAGAATCGGCAGAAACAACTTCGCCGTCTACCGCCTTCGCAAGTTCGATAGAAAACGCCGTCTTGCCGGCAGCGGTCGGCCCCACCACGCATACCACTTTCTCATTCGCCATGCTGAATGGTATTATAGTGGCATACCCTGCTAATAAAAACAGGAAAATTATGGCAAACGACGATGTACATGAGGAAGAGCTTTCTGGGTTTGTTTCGATGGTCAAGGTCGGGCATCCGGTCCCCGATTTCGAGTTTGAGGTATACCAGAACAACAAGATAGAGAAGGCGCGCTTCTCGGACTACACCGGGAAGGGGAAGTGGGTCATCGTATTCTTCTATCCGGCGGACTTCACATTCGTCTGCCCCACAGAGCTTGAGGAGCTCGCGGGGTGCTACGAGAACTGCAAAAAGCTCGACGCCGAAATCATCAGCGTTTCATCCGACACTGTGTTCACCCATAAGGCATGGCACGATTCATCGCCAGCAATCGGCAAGATTACGTTCCCCATGGCGGCCGACCCGGCTGGCCGGCTCTCCATTGCCTTCGGCACCTACATCGACGGCGACGCGCTCGATCATTCCGAAGACGAGGGCCTGTCGCTTCGCGGGACCTTCATCATTGACCCAGACGGTATACTGCGCACCGCCGAAATACACGACAACGCCATCGGCCGCTCAGCAAAGGAACTGGTACGCAAGCTCAAAGCGGCGCAGTTCGTCCGCACGCACGGCGGCCAGGTGTGCCCGGCGGGTTGGGAAGAGGGCGATGACACGCTGGAGCCGGGGATGAACCTAGTCGGCAAAATATAATTTCGGTTAAGATATCTGCACAAAATAAACGGCTCAACTAGGTTGAGCCGTTTATTTTGTGCCCAGAGTGGGAGTCGAACCCACAATCCTTTCGGAACACGATTTTGAGTCGTGCGCGTATACCAATTCCGCCATCTGGGCGAGTGTCCAAATCCTAGCGCACTTACATGCGTGTTACAATTTTTTCCATGCAGTATTTTCAAAGCGATTCCATTTTCTGGGTCGAGGTCGACAAGGTCAAGCCCAACCCCTACCAGCCCCGCACCGACTTTAATGAGGCGGGCCTGAAGGGCTTGGCGGATTCCATCCGCCAGTACGGTGTTCTGAACCCGCTTACCGTCACGCGTCACGAGGAGGAGCGCGCGGACGGCGGCATCTCCACCTACTATGAACTGATTGCCGGCGAGCGGCGGCTCCGCGCCTCGAAGCTCGCCGGCCTCGCACAGGTGCCGGTCGTCATCCGCTCGAAAGAGGAGCACGATCGCACGAAACTCGAACTTGCCATCATCGAGAACCTTCAGCGTGAGGACCTGAACGCAATCGACCGCGCGCGGGCGTTCGAACGGCTTGCCAAGGAATTCAAACTCAACAATACCGAGATTGCGAAAAAGGTGGGGAAGAGCCGCGAGTATGTGTCAAACTCGCTCAGACTCCTAAACCTTCCTGAAGAGGTTCGGCAGGCGGTCATAGATGGAAAGCTTTCGGAAGGCCATGCGCGTTCGCTCCTCATGCTCTCCGAGCGGCCAGAGGAACAGCACACTCTCTTTCGCGACATACTTACGCGGAAGCTTTCAGTCCGCGAGGTAGAGAAGATAACCAGAAGCATCGCCACCGAACGCGTTCGCAAACGCGACCCCAGGCCGGAACTTACCGCGATTGAACGCGCGTTCTCCGAGAGGTTCGGTACTCCTGTTGAGATACGGGAACAGGAAAGCGGCGGAAAGCTCATCATCAATTTCTATTCGTCTGATGATCTTGAAAACATCGTAGCGCAGATACTGCGCAATGGCGGTACTGATGCGGTTTCAGAGCGAGACGCCGGCATTCCGGAGGAAACACCACTCGACGACCGCTCGAAAGAAGAGAAGGATGAGAGCGACGATTTTTCCGTAGCAAACTTTTCCATCTAAAGCATTACCCCTTCAGCTTGTTCAAAGCGCTCCTGATGTGGCCTCTAGCGCTCGCCGTCTTCACGACGTCAAGCCATTTCTTGTTCGGTTTCGCGCCTTTTTTCGTAACAACCTCCACGACGTCGCCGTTCTTCAAAGTCGTCTCGTACGCGACCAGTTTGCCGTTCACTTTAGCACCGACCATGGTGTCGCCGAGGTCGCTGTGGATGGCATAGGCGAAGTCGATCGGCGTCGCGTTCGCCGGCAGGTCGATGACGTCGCCTTTTGGCGTGAAGACGAAGATGCGTTCGGCGAAGAAATCCTTCTTCAGGATGTCTTCGAACGAGCTGTACTCGGGATGCTCCTGTTCGGCGCGCGAAAGGTCCTTGAGCCATTGCGGTGCCGTAACATCGGATGATGAACGCTTCATGGACGGAAGCAGGCTCTGGAGCCACTCCATAGTCGTCTGAACGCGCTCGCGTTTGCGCAGGAGTTTGTAGTTGAAATGCGAGGCGACGCCGTACTGCGCGTCTAGGTGCATCTCGTCTGTTCGTATTTGCAGCTCTACCGTCACGCCCCGACGCGTGATGACGGTGGTGTGGATGGAACGGTAACCGTTCGGCTTCGGGAAGGCGATGTAATCCTTCACCTTGCCGGGAATCGGCCGCCACAGGCCGTGCACGACACCGAGCGCATGGTAGCACTCGTCGATTGTTTTCATGATGACGCGGAGCGCAAAAAGGTCAAGCACGTTCGTAATGTCATCGCCGTATTTCTTGGCCTTGCGTGCGAAACTGTGCACGCCTTTCACACGGTACTCGGTGCGGAATGCCTTCAAGCCGCTTGCCGCAAGCGCCTTCTTCAGGTCCTTAATATCCTCGTCGAGTCGCGCCACATCTTCTTTCTTCTGTTCTTCGATGAACGCGACAAGCTCTTTGTAGCGCTCGGGCTCGAGGACCGCGAACGCCAGATCTTCAAGCTCCGCCTTGATGTTTCCCATACCGAGGCGCTCGGCGATCGGCACATACACTTCCACGGTCTCGCGTGCAATCCGCTCACGCTTCTCCCGCGGCGTTACGTACTCGATGGTGCGCATGTTGTGCAAACGGTCCGCCATTTTGATGATGATGACGCGGATATCCTGGGCGGTAGCGACCAGGAGCTGGCGCAAACTTTCCACGTGCCGCTCAAGGCCGCGGTACTTGAGCGGTGAGAGCTTGGTCACGCCGTCCACCAAGGAGCGCACCGTCTTGCCGAACTCGCGTTCGACCGCTTCTGGCTCGATATCGGTATCTTCCGTCGTATCGTGGAGGATTCCGGCGACGATAGTGTCGCGGTCCATGCCAGTCTCCGCGAGGTATCGGGCGATGGCGTGTGGGTGGACGATGTACGGCTCGCCGCTCTTGCGGAGTTCGTTCCCGTGAGCACGCTCGGCAAAATCGTACGCGCGATGTATGGTTTCGCGGTCTTCGGCGCTCGGCGACTGCATTGCCGAAATAATGTCATCAGCCGGGTGGGTCATTACCCTAGTGTATAGGGGATAGGGAGCAGGGTCTAGGGTCGCTACCCATTCTTAATAAGCTCAGCCGCTACTTCGGGGGTCAGCTTCTCCGGGTCCATGCTTTCCGGAAGCATGATGTGTTTGAACCCCTTTTTGAGAAAGAGCCCGCGCTTTGACTTGTAGAGCGTGATTGGTTTCTTAGTTCGAGGATGCGGGCCAACGACTCGAACAACATCGATGCCGGCACGCGTTTTCTTCGGCTCTTTCAGTATCTCAAGCGCACGTTCGAACGTAATGGTGTACGGATCGTCGTCGCCCTTCAAGGAGCGGAAGTCGCCGTCATGCACGATGTATGGTCCATAGCGGCTGATATTCGCACTGACCATATTACCCGTATCCGGGTGCTCGCCCAATTCGCGTGGAAGGACGAGGAGCTTCACCGCTTGTTCGAGCGTCAACTCATCGGGGTTCATCTCCGCCGGAATACTCGCGCGCTTCGTTTTCGCTTTTGTCTTTTTGGTCTTACCCGTCTTGGTTTTCGTCTCGCGGGCTTCCTCGAGTACCATCTCCACGTACGGGCCGTACCGGCCGTTCCTGATATAGATCGGCTTACCTAAGTCAGGGTGGTCACCTAGCGGCTCTTCTTGGCCCATTACTTCTCCTT
Organism: Minisyncoccia bacterium; assembly: GCA_046756605.1. Classification (GTDB taxonomy): domain Bacteria; phylum Patescibacteriota; class Minisyncoccia; order Phycocordibacterales; family Phycocordibacteraceae; genus Phycocordibacter. Next base: position 16,099 of record JBHHWQ010000007.1, read on the forward strand.
GTTCAGTGCGCGCGCCGGTGCAATCCGGAAACCGGGAACAGCTCATGAAAACACCACTTCGCGAGAGCTTAAACTCCATCGGTGCGCCGCAGACAGGGCATGGGAACTCTTTAGGGGCATTTCCTAAGGTGGTGAGTTTCGGGATATCTGCTTTCGATGCGACGTCTTTGGTAAAGGGCGTGTAGAAATCGCGAAGCGTCTTCTCATAGTCGCGCCTGCCGCTGGCTATCTGGTCGAGCTCATCCTCCATTTCCGCCGTAAACGAGTCGCTGATGTAGGTATCGAAATGGTCTTCAAGGAATGAGGACACGACATCGCCGGTTGCCGTGGGGATGAGCGTACGTCCTTCTTTCTCCACATAGCCGCGGTCCTGAATGGTTTTCATGATACTCGCGTACGTGGACGGCCGGCCGATACCGCGTTTCTCGAGCTCTTTCACGAGCCCCGCTTCCGTATAGCGCTTGGGCGGCTGGGTAAACCGCTCTTCACTTTCGATATCTTTGAGTGTGAGTGCATCACCAACGGCGACTGCCGGCAGGAGCGTGTCTTCGCCTTTGGCGGCGGGGTCGGCCTTGAGCCATCCTTCGTCCGTGACCCGCGAGCCGTTCGCATGAAAATCCGGCACGCCGTCTGTAGCCGCCGTCACTTTAGTACGCAGTGTCGCCGCGTCCCGCATCTGGCTCGCGACCGTACGCGAATGGATGAGCGCGTAGAGCTTCTTCTGCTCGTCAGTCGTGCCGGCGGAAACCTTGAACACGTCGGTCGGGCGGATGGCTTCGTGCGCTTCCTGCGCGTTTTTCGACTTTGTCTTGTACGCACGTGCATGCACGTATTCTTTTCCGAAGGTTTTGGCAACGTACGCGTCGATGGCGCGCACCGCCACCGCGGCAAGGTTCGCACTGTCGGTGCGCATGTAGGTGATGCACCCGGCCTCGTAGAGTTTCTGCGCCACACGCATAGTGCGCGACGGGGTAAACCCGAGTCGGGTAGACGCCGCCTGCTGGAGTGTGGATGTGGTGAACGGCGGCCGCGGTGCGCGCCTTACCGGCGTTTCGGACACGTCCGTGACCGTCCACGCGCCCCCTTTCCCAATCTTGACGATGCGCGCCGCCTCTTTCTCGTCCTTCGGTTCCACTGAACAGGCCGCTTTGAACGCCTCCTTTTTTCTGGTTGCGAAATTTGCCGTGATGGTAAAGAAGCGCTCCGGGGTGAATGCACGGATTTCTCGCTCGCGTTCCATGAGGATACGAAGCGCCGGCGACTGCACACGCCCCGCGGAGAGGCCGTAGCGCACCTTTTTCCAAATGAGGCCAGAGAGGTCGTAGCCGACGAGGCGGTCGAGCACCCGCCGCGCCTCCTGGGCGCGGCGGAGGTTCTCGTCTATAGCGCGCGGGTGCTCGACCGCTTCCTTCACGGCCTCTTCAGTTATTTCATTGAATACGACACGTTTGGCGTTTTTGAGGTCCGCGACCTCGGCGATGTGCCAGGCGATAGCTTCACCTTCGCGGTCCGGGTCTGTCGCGAGCAGGACCCCATCGGCCTTGGCGGCCGCCTTCCTAATGTCGGCGATGATGTTGGACTTGCCCGGCGTCGTAACATACCGAGGGACGAACCCTCCTTCGATATCCACCGCATCCTTGTTCGATTTCGGCAGGTCCCGAATATGGCCGACGGAGGCCATGACTGTGTAGTTGTTGCCCAGGTACTTCTCTACCGTCTTCGCTTTTGCTGGCGACTCGACTATGACTAATGTTTTCGGCATTAGTCATCACTTCTACGGCATGATGTTGGATGTGTCAAACTTTATTTTCTAGTCCTAAACCCGGATTGGCTAGTGTGCACATGCCAAACAAGAGCATCCGCCGCCGGTGAAGACGGTTTCCCAGCACATGCAGAAATTCAATGGTCCTGACGATAATGGGCAAAAATGGCCGCATATTCCGCATTCTTGGTCGTCATCATAGAAAGGTGTGTTGTCATTTGCCTCAATGAGAAGCTCGGTAACAGAGCCGATGGTTACATGAGTAACCATCGCTACTGCAAGTATATAGAGAAAGCGCTGTCCAGTAGTGTCGCATTCTATGCTTTCCGAGACCATATTATGATTATAAAATTTTATTTATATAAGTCAAATTATACTTTTACGTATTTCTCCAAAAGATTCCTTAACCAATTCTTTCAGTTCCATTTTGAGGAGTAGAGCGTTTGCTTCGCTGGTGGGCATATTCAACGCACGAATAAGCTCGTCACGATGGAGTGGTTCGGACAGGAGGTCGAGGATGTGCCGCTCTTCAGCAAGAAGCGCCGGCGCGGGTGAAGCGCCAGCGCCGGGTTCTGCCGTGTCAAGGCCGAGCGCCTCAAGGATGTCTTCGGCGCCGCGCGCAGGCGCGGCGCCGAGCTTCATGAAAATGTGCCCGCCCGCGCCGCCTTCGGAAAATACAGGATGCGGAACGCACAAAAGGTCGCGGTTGTATTCTACGGCGAGCTTCGCTGTGATCAACGTACCCGACTTTTCCGTCGCCTCGATAACTAAGGTCGCGTGGCTCATACCTGCCATAATGCGGTTCCGTTTGGGAAAACTCTCCGGTCGCGCGTGAAAATCAGGCGCTTCTTCAGAGAGAAGCGCGCCGCCCACTTTCAGAATGTCGCGTGCAAGCGCGCGATGGCTTGCAGGGTACAAGACCGAGTCACCCAACCCCGAGCCGGGGATGGCAAGCGTGTAGAGCCCCGCATCCAGGGCCGCGCGGTGTGCCACGCCGTCGATGCCGAGCGCGAGCCCCGAGACGATGCCCACCGGCCGGCCGGCGAGCCCCCGAACCAGATGTTCGCATACCTCTTTGCCGTAGCGGCTCATCCGCCGCGAACCTACGACCGCGATGAGCTTTATGCGCTCGTCGGGCAAGCGCCCGCGCATATATAAGGAACGTGGCGGGTCGGGAATCTCCTTCAGGAGCGTCGGAAAGGCATCCGGCGCGAGCATTGTAATCTCGTCCATATGCTACAGTAAATCTACCATGCTGGACATCAGGTTCATCCGCGACAATCTCGACGTAGTGAAGGCGGGCGCGAAGAAGAAACGCATCGATATCGACCTCGACCGCCTGCTTGAGGTGGACGATACCCGCCGCGCACTTCTCGCCGAGGTCGAGGAGATGCGCGCGCGGCAGAACGAAGCGTCAAAGACAATCGCATCCGCGGGCGGTGCCGAAAAGGAGACGCTCCTCGGCGAGATGAAGACCTTAAAAGAGAAGCTCCAGACAAAGGAACAGGAACTTGCGGACGTGCAGAAAGAGTGGGAATCCTTGATGATACAGGTGCCGAATGTCCCCGATATGTCGGTGCCCGACGGCGACACCGATGAGGATAACCAGGAGGTGAAGACGTGGGGCGAGAAGCGCAAGTTCGATTTTCCCGCCAAAAACCACATCGAACTCATGGAAGAGCTCGGTATGGCGGATTTCGAACGCGGTGCCAAGGTTTCAGGTTTCCGCGGATACTTCCTCAAGGGCAATGGAGCGCTCCTTTCGTTCGCGTTGTGGCGCTATGCGCAGGATTTCTTTCTCGCCAAAGGGTTTGTGCCGATGGTGGTGCCTTCACTCGTCCGACGGGTGAATTTTCTCGGCACCGGCTACATTCCACAGGGTGAGGATGATTTGTACCGGACCCAGGACGGCGACTACCTTGCCGGCACGGCGGAAGTTGCGACCATGGGCTATCACCTCGGTGACACTGTGGACCTCTCCGGCGGCCCCATCAGGTATCTCGCGTTCTCTCCATGCTTTCGGCGCGAAGCGGGAAGCCACGGCAAGGATGTGAAAGGCCTGATCCGTGTGCACGAGTTCTACAAGTGGGAGCAGGTCATTCTCTGTGAAGCATCGCACGAGGAAAGCGTGAAGTGGCACGAGTGGATGAACGGGAACACCGAAGCGTTTATTGAAAGTTTGGGCATTCCATACCGAACGGTCGTGAACGCTGGCGGCGACTTGGGGCTTGGGCAGGTAAAGAAGTACGACATCGAGTTGTGGGTACCAGGGGAGGAGACGTACCGCGAGATATCGTCCGCGTCGTATTTCCATGATTTTCAGACACGGCGGCTGAACATCCGCTACCGCGACAGTGAGGGGAAACTGCGCTACGCGCACTCGCTAAACTCGACTGCCGCGCCGACGCCGCGCATCCTTGTGTCCTTGGTTGAGAACTTCCAGAAGGAAAACGGTTCCGTTTCCGTTCCGGAAGTTCTTCGGCCGTACTTTGGAAAAGATGCCATCACGAAGACGTAAGCTGAACCTGAAGCAACGGAGGCGCCGCGCCCCCCGCAAACCCGGGGCGGCGGGGGGGGTTGTGGTA
>JBHHWQ010000008.1:0-20325 GCA_046756605.1 Minisyncoccia bacterium
TTGGAGTTGGCGGAATATCAAGAACGCAAGAACAAACTAATGGCGGAAAAGAAAACGATTGAGGAGAAATTAAGCGATTTTGAGCGAAAAGGCAATCATTGGCTCGAACTCATGCGAAACTGGATTTTAGAAGCCAACCAAGCCGAAAATCTCTCTAAACAAGAAAATCCTTCTCGGATGAAGGATTTTCTTGTTTCCATCGGCTCGAACCGCCGCCTCGCGGCGGGCGCGCTGTCTATTTGGTTTCAAAAACCGTGGAATTATCTGCACGAAGTGCCTGCCGAGGCGCGAAGCGCCGAGGCAAACAACCGAACAAATCAAATTTGGTGGACCCGACAGGATTCGAACCTGCGACCTCCTGAGTGCAAAACAGGTGCTCTAGCCAACTGAGCTACGGGCCCTCGGTAAGCAGGATTATACCTTACCGCTTCCCTATCGCAAGACCTAAAACATGCTCGACAAATTCGCCGAGCGACGAGCCGACAGCACTGAGCGACTTCGGAAAGAGCGATTCTTCCGTTGTGCCGGGAAGCGTGTTCGCCTCAAGGAAGTACACGCCGCGTGGCGAGACGATGAAGTCGCTCCGTGAGTAGTGGCGAAGACCCAAGTGTTTGTGCGCCGCAAGCGCCGCTTCTACGAGCGCACGGGTTTCAGCGTCGGAAAATGTGCCGGGACAGCGTTCGTCGGCCTCGCCGCAATACTTAGCGTTGTAGTCGAAAAATACCGACGTGCGCTTTGGTGTTATTTCAACCGGCGGCAAGGCGTAGCGTGCACTCCCTCGGAACTGATCGACGATACCGACCGTCGCTTCTTTCCCCCGCACGTATTCCTCGATAAGCACCTGCCCTGTGTGCTGGAATGCACGGCGCACTCCTTCCTCAAACTCGCCGAACGAACGGGCGAGTGTGACGCCGAACGACGAACCGGACGCGACGGGTTTCACAATTGTAGGTTGGGGAAACGAACGGAAAAGTGTAACGAGTTCCTGTTCCAGTGTCGGTGTTACCGAAAGGAGCACCGAGCGAGGCGTGCGTATGCCGGCATGCCCGAGCGCGCGCTTGGCGGCGGCCTTGTTCATCGCAAGCGTCGACGCGTATGCGCCACTGCCGCTGTACGGGATGCCGATGCGGTCGAGTTCACGCTGGACACCGCCGTCCTCGCCGTACATGCCGTGGAGCGCGTTCCAGACGACGTCGACTCCGGTAAGTGCACGCTCGGGACTCCTAGGTACGCCTCGCACGTGCCAGGTACCGGCGCGGTCTATGAAAATATCGATGGTGGAAATATTTTCATGGTCGCGTGTAGCCGCAAGTTCCCGGAGCACCGCCGCACCAGAGCGAAGCGACACTTCGTGCTCGTCTCCCATACCGCCTCTCAACACTGCAACTATCTTTCCTGCCATAACTCGACTCTACTGTATCACGCGCTTACCGCCGCGCGCGAAGCGCGCGGCGGTGCCGGCCTACAGCAAAACGATGCGCCTCACTGTTCGCAAGGAGTATATCGGTTTCGTGGGTGAGTGCCGACTTGGCCGAGCCAAGAATTTCCCGCGGGCGATGTCTTTCATCCTTTACGACCGCAACCACCTCACCGGCAAACCTTAAATCCTTAAGGGTTTTTTTCGCACGGTTCAGGTGCCCTTTGCCGCCATCGATAACTATCAGCTGGGGTGCCCCCCACTCAGGGTGGCCAAAACGCCGTATTAGCATCTCGTCAAGGGCCGCGTAGTCATCACCTGCCTTCGCCGTACGGACGGTGAACAGCCGGTAGTCGCCTTTCTTCGCCTCTCCGTCTTCAACGACTGCCATCGCGCCGCGGGTCTCTGCACCGCGCGTATGCGCCACATCATAGGCCTCGACTCTGAACGTTATGGTTGTGGGTGTCTTCAGTTCTTCCTTTATAAGCGTTACATCCTGTATGTGGCGGAGCGCAAAAACCTTCCGCTTCAGCACCTCGGCTTTCTCAAATTCCTGCCGTTTTGCCGCCGTGTTCATTTCACGCTCAAGGCGCTTGATGAGCGTCTCCTTCCGCGCGGAAAACAGATCGACGATGGCACGTATCGTTTTCCGATACTCCCGCACATCATCCAATTTCGGATGTCCGACATCCGAAATTGGATAGAGGCCGATTGACTGGTTGAAACGCACTGTCTTTTCTTGCCCCGGTGTGAGCTTTCCATCAAGTGAAAACTTTGTATCGAAAAACGGGAATATCTTCCGAACAATCTTCAGCGCCTCACGCAGTGTGCCGGGGCTTGGAAACGGTCCGAAAAGCTCTTTGATGGTTTTCTGGGAAAACTTTGTTGAGAGCTCGCGCTCACGCGCCACCAGGACGCGCGGGAACGGCTCGTCTGTAATGACAAGGTAGCTCCAGCTTTTGTTGTCCTTGTTCGCCGTGTTGCCAACGGGCTTATGCTTCTTTATGAGTTTCGCCTCAAGAATCAACGCCTCCAACACCGAATCGGTCTCTCGGGTTTCCACCGAAACTGCGTCCTCGATGATTTTTGCAATCAAAGGGCTTCTGACCTCGGCAATATCGCGGGCAAAATAGCTCTTTACGCGCCCGCGAAGTGATGTCGCCTTGCCCACGTACAAAATTTCCCGTTTGGAGCCGATAAACAAGTACACCCCCGGCGCGTCTGGCAACCGATTGAAATCGACATCGGCGCGCTTCATGCACTAGCAGGACTCGTCGATAGAGTACGTGCACCCAGAATTGGTGCAAACCATGTGACACACAAAACCGCCATTCCCGTCAGGCGACTTACTCTTTGTTGCCAGCTGGTGCTCGGTGCATCCTCCGTATTCTATGTGGTTCGTTTCTCTCGACATAAGGCACTGAAATATTGTAGCAAAACCAATGACTCAAAGGACCTTCTTCAGGTACTCCCCCGTATAACTGCTTTTTGTTCGTGCTACTTCCTCGGGCGTTCCTTTTGCGACCACTTTTCCGCCGCCCACACCGCCGTCGGGGCCCATGTCAATGAGGTAGTCGGCGCTCTTTACGAGGTCCAGGTTGTGTTCGATGGTGAGGACCGTATTACCTTTGTCCACAAGCGACTGGAGTATCTCGATGAGTTTCGCGACATCGTCATAGTGAAGCCCGATGGTCGGCTCGTCCAAAAGGTAGATGGTTTTTTCCGTATGCCGGCGATACAGCTCGCTTGAAATCTTCACCCGCTGGGCCTCACCGCCGGATAGGGTGGTTGCGCTCTGCCCCAGCTCAAGGTACCCGAGCCCGACGTCTGAGAGTGCCTGTAGGCGGTCGGCAACGGCCGGAATGTCGTTGAAGAACGCAAGCGCTTCCTCGATGGTCATCGAAAGCACGTCTTGGATATTCTTTTTCTTATACTCGACCTCTAAGGTTTCTTTCATGAAGCGTTTTCCGTTGCAGACGTCGCATGTTACATACACCGTCGGCAGAAAGTGCATTTCGACCGACTGCACGCCGTTCCCCTGGCACGCCTCGCACCGGCCGCCTTTGACGTTGAACGAGAAGCGGCCCGGCTTCCACCCGCGGGCACGCGCCTCAGGTGTTGCCGCGAACAGGTCGCGGATGTGGGTGAAGGCGCCGGTGTACGTCGCCGGGTTCGAGCGAGGCGTCCGCCCGATCGGCGACTGGTCGATAAGAACCACGCGAGAGAGTCCTTCCGTGCCGGAGAAACTTGCGACGTTGTAGGTTTTTGCAGTGCGGTAGCGCTTCTCAAGCTTTGCCCGCAGGTTCTTGTAGAGAATTTCATACACAAAAGACGACTTCCCCGAACCCGACACGCCGGTTACCACAATGAAGCGCCCCAACGGCACGTCCACATCCATCTTGGCGATATTGAAGATTTCCCCGCCCCGCACCTTCAAGGAACCGTTGTCTTTCGTACGGCGCTCCGACGGCTTCTCAATCTCTTTATCTTTTCGCAGATACGCGAGTGTGGACGAGCCGCTCGGATTCGTTTTTGCAGAGAGGAGCTTGTCCAGCCAGCCGGCCACAACGATGTCGCCGCCATGCACGCCGGCACCCGGACCTATGTCCACGATGAAGTCGCTAGAAAAAATGGTGTCCTCGTCATGCTCGACCACGATGATAGTGTTGCCTAGGTCTCGGAGCGCGGAAAGTGTCTGGATTAGGCGCGCGTTGTCGCGTTGATGAAGCCCGATGGTCGGCTCGTCAAGGACGTAGAGCGCGCCCACCAAGCCGCTTCCGAGCTGTGAAGCCAGCCGGATGCGCTGGGCTTCACCGCCGGAGAGAGTGTTTGCGGTACGGTCGAGTGTGAGGTAGCCGATTCCGACGTCTATCATGAACTGCAGACGGTTCATGATCTCGTTCACGACCGTTTTTGAAATCTCTTCCTGCTTTTTGGAAAGAGCAAGTCCCGCGATGAACTCCTGCGCGTCGGTAATGGAAAGCTTCGTCACGTCCACGATGTTTTTCCCATCAGACGGATCGCCGCCAAGGTAGATGCGGAGCGCCTCCGGCCTTAGGCGCGCGCCACGGCATACCGGGCACTCGTCTAGGTTGAAGAAGCCGACCGTCCCTAGACCGTTACATTCCGGGCACGCTCCGTACGGCGAATTGAACGAGAAGAGCCGCGGCTCGATTTCCGGAAATGACGACCCATCAACGGCACAGATGAATTTAGCCGAGAGTGTGCGCGGCTCGCCGTTGGGGCTTTTGATTTTCACCAGTCCGTCCGCTTCGCGAAGCGCGAGCTCCACCGCCTCGCTTAGGCGCTCGACCGCGTCTTGTTTGGACGCTGTAAACTCGCTTACGAACAACTCATCTACAACAATGTCGATGTCGTGCCGCTTCTTCTTATCGAGCTCGATACGCTCGCGAAGTGAATGGCGTTTCCCGTCGATGACGGCCTCTTCGAACCCTTTACCGAGCATGTCGTAGAGAAGCTGGTAGTACTCGCCCTTCCGGCCCACGACGACTGGTGCGAGTATTGCGATTTTCGCGTCTGACACCTTCACGCCCTTCACCGTCTTTGCCGTTCTCTTGACGTCCGACGTCAAGATATTTTTTAGGATGATTTTTAGGATTTCCTCTTTCGAGAGCTTCTCGATGGGGTGGTCGTGGTGGAGGCAGTACGGTTGTCCTGCGCGCGCGTAGAGGATGCGCAGGTAATCGTAAATTTCCGTAATGGTTGCAACTGTCGAGCGCGGGTTGTTGGAGCGCGACTTCTGGTCGATGGAGATCGCGGGTGAAAGGCCGGTAATCTCTTCGACGTCGGGCTTCTGCATCTGGTTTAAGAACTGCCGAGCGTAGGCCGAGAGCGACTCGACGTAGCGGCGCTGGCCTTCCGCAAATATAGTGTCGAACGCGAGCGATGACTTCCCCGAGCCGGAGATGCCGGTAAACACCACCATCTTGTTGCGCGGAATTTCCAGCGTAACATTCTTCAGATTGTGCGTTTTTGCGCCATGCACGACTATCTTCTCCGTGCCGATATATGACGCCTCATCGACGTCTTTTATCTTGCGTGACTGTTTTTTGGGCATATACGAGAACATGCCGCCGCGCGGGCGCTGTATGGGGGTATGGTAGCACAGAATGCCTAAAGATGCGCACGAAGAAAGGTGAAATAGTCGTCCCACTCGTCTTCTGTAACCGCGTGGCCGCCGCGGTGAAGCACATGTTCGGGACCTTCGGCATCATAGAGCCGGTACACCGTTTGCGCCGCCGCGACTGCCGCTTGTTCCCCTACCGGATCGCTCCACCAGTCCATATCGGCCGATGAAACAAGTACTGGGCGCGGCGAAATAAGCGCCAACAATTGATGTTGGTCCATGGGAAGTTCATCTTCCCTGCCTGTGTATGTTTTGTACGTGTTGTTGAACCAGTGCGGAAAGCGGAGTGTCATCAAGCGAACGGTTTCGCCAAAGCGGCGCCGGGCAAGGGCGGCGCCGCCCTTGCCCGGCGAATCCACAATTACCGCGGCAAACCGTTCATCGTTCGCCGCCGCCCAGAGCGCCGCTTTCCCAAGTCGTGAGAAACCGAATAGCGCGACGCGTGACGGGTCTATGGAAACAGTGGGCATGCCGTTTGATGAGATTAAGATTTGGGCAAACGCTCCGGAGTGGTCTCTGAAAGCGGCATGCCCACTGTTTCGCCCTGTCTCTGTCTCAAGATAATCCATTACCCGCGACAGACCCCACGCCCAGGCGGATATACTCCCCCACGAACCCTTCGGAAGCTCCGGATAGAGCGCGTGTGCACCATTCTTGAACCAGTCGTCGTAATCAGGGTCCACATCGCCGTAGTAGAGCGTTGCCACCGCGAACCCTTCTTGAACCAGACGCTCGACAGGCAGATGCTCCTTCTTCGTCTTTCTGCCACGGTCATGTTTGCTCAGGCGCTTCACGACGCCGGGTAAGCGCTTCGCATACACCCGGCTCGGAAGAATCGCTGGGTCGGCATGTATCGTATGGTTTCCTTCCAAGTTGTACGCCAGCACCACGGGCGCACCACCATGTGCAACACCTAGGTGTTGCACAGGGGTGTAGATAAGAAGATTGAGGGTAACCAAATGGTCGGCGCGTGAAAGCGTGAGTGCGACCTGCCTGCGCAGCGCCTTTTCATCAAACGCGCTGCCCTCCTCCAGCACTTCTACCTTCATATCGACCGGCTCGTTCGGGATGGCGCCGTACACCTCACTTTCAAAAAACCGGAGGATTCCCCTCCGCTCAGCATTCCACTCGCTGGCGCTTCCTGCGCGTATGCCGGGGAGCGTGTACGGGCGGACGTCCCGCTCAACATGGTTCGTGAGAAACGGCGCAAGCAAGAGCCCGCCGCCGCGTCGGAGCCAGTGAACAAGAGTTCGTATCATTTCCTTTTCTTCGGCTTTGAAATCGCGGCTTTTATCGGCTTCATCTCTTCCAGTTTGAAAATCTCGTCGCGAAGGAGTGCGGCTGATTCGAAGTCGAGCGCTTTCACCGCCTCCTCCATCTCCGCCTTCTTGTCCTTGATGAGATGTCGGAGCGCCTTCGGACTGTCGGCGAGCGCAAGGTCGACTGCAAGCGCCATTGCTGAGGCGCGGCTGCGTTCCGCCTTCAGGGTATCGGTAATATCTTTGATATTTTTCTTGATAGTTGTCGGGGTGATGTTGTGTTTCTCGTTGTACGCGATCTGGAGCGTTCGACGACGGTTTGTCTCATCAACCGCGCGTTTCAGAGAGCCCGTCATCTCATCGGCGTATAGGATCACGCGACCCGCTACGTTGCGTGCGGCGCGTCCCATTGTCTGAATGAGCGATGTCTCCGAGCGTAGAAACCCCTCTTTGTCGGCATCAAGTATGCCGACAAGCTCCACCTCCGGCAAATCCAAGCCCTCGCGCAAAAGGTTCACACCGACCAGGACATCGAATTCACCTTTTCTGAAATTCGTGAGTGTGGTGATACGGTCAATGGTTTTCACGTCAGAGTGCACATAGCCCGCTTTGATACCCTTCCCCTTCAGGAACTCCGCCAGGTCTTCGGCCATTTTCTTAGTGAGGGTCGTTACCAAGACGCGAGCGCCGCCCTTCACCACGCTCTCCGCTTCTGTAATGAAATCCTGCACCTGTCCCCGGTATGTGCTTTTGGAAATCACCGGGCGAATGATAATTTCTGGGTCAATGAGCCCCGTCGGGCGAATAATCTGTTCCACGGGCTTACCCGAATGTTTCAGCTCATACTCGCCGGGCGTCGCGCTGGTGTAGATAGTTTCCCCCACCCGCGCTTCGAACTCGTCAAAATTGAGCGGTCGGTTGTCAGCGGCTGAAGGAAGGCGGAAGCCGTATTCGATAAGTGTCTTTTTTCGCGACTGGTCGCCTGCGTACATGCCGGCGAGCTGGGGCACAGTTACGTGCGACTCGTCAATAACGGTCAGGAAGTCCGGCGATCCGTCCGCTTTGTGCGGAAAGTACGAGAGGAGCGTGAACGGCGGCTCGCCGGATTTCCGGCGATCGAAATGGCGCGAATAATTTTCAATGCCGTTCGTGTAGCCGATTTCGCGAATCAGTGCCACATCATAGCGGGTGCGCCGCTTCAGACGATCTGCCTCAAGGAGCTTCCCTTCGGCTTCAAGCTCCTTGAGACGCTTGTCAAGTTCCGTCTCGATATCTTTGAGCGCAGGCTCCCGCTCGTGTTCGGGTGTTACGTAGTGTTTTGCTGGGAAGAGAAAGAACTCGCCTGGCTCATCGATAATTTCCCGCGTTACGGCATTCAAACGCGCGATATGTCCCACCGCGCCGCCCGCAGGTGTGATGCGATAGAGGATGGTTTCGTTCACGGGCATCACCTCGACGTTCGCACCAACCGCGCGGAATGTACCAGGCGAGAGGTCAGCATTCGTACGTTCGAACTGCAAGCCCGTGAGGAACCGGATAAACTCGGCACGTTCAAAAACGTCGCCGACGGCGACCTTCCGGTGCACCTTCTCGTACTCTTCCGGCGAGCCGAGACCGTAGATGCAGGAAACGGACGCGACGATGATGACGTCACTTCTCGTTAGGAGCGCCTGGGTGGACGCATGCCGTAGGCGGTCGATTTCCGCGTTTATCTGCGCCTCTTTCTCTATGTATGTGTCAGAGTGGGGCACGTACGCCTCCGGTTGGTAGTAGTCGTAGTAGGAGACAAAGTAATGGACGGCATTATCAGGAAAGAACTCGCGGTACTCCTGTGTGAGTTGCGCGGCGAGCGTCTTATTGTGTGCGATGACCAAGGTCGGCTTCTGCACACGCTCGATAATGTTCGCGACCGTAAACGTCTTCCCCGAACCGGTTACGCCGAGAAGCGTCTGGTGGCGCGCACCCGCCTTGACGCCTTTTGTCAGCGCATTTATCGCCTTGGGCTGGTCGCCGCTTGGTATATATTCGGAGTGAAGTGTGAATTTCACCCCTGCACTATAACAAAGCAGGCACTATTCTCCCTGCGCGGAAAGGATATCGAGAAGCTCGACATCGAAAATGAGGGTTGCGTTCGGCGGGATGCTGCCCTGGCCGGTTGCACCATAGCCGAGCTCGGGCGGAATGGCGATAAGCCGCCTGCCACCGACCTTCATGCCCTGGAGCCCCTGCTCCCATCCCTGGATGACCTGTCCCGCGCCGAATTGAAAGACGAACGGCTCACCGCGCGTTACCGATGAGTCAAAGACCGTGCCGTCGGGCAGGACGCCGGTGTAGTGGACCGCAATGACGTCTCCTGTATTAATTTCGTCGCCGCTCCCCTCAATGAAATCATACGTGCGGAGTGCGGAGACAGCGCCAGTCGCCGATAGTTCATCAAGGATTGCCTGCGATCCCGTCGACGCCACAGGCGAGGCGGTGCGGAAGAAGCCGTTACCAAAGAAACCGAACACGATAAAGATTACGATTGCGACAACCGCAAGAATGATAGCGATAGCTGTTTGTTTATTCATAGTGTTTGTTTAACCGATGCGATAATCGGATAGGTACACCATAGCAGATGCACTGATATGGAACTACTGGCGTTTAACCACAGGCCCGTCAGCCGTGTCTTCCACCTGAAACTCTTTCGTTTTTATTTCATCGCGAAGTACGTCCGCGCGCGCAAAATCCCCCGCCTTCCGCGCCGCTTCCCGCTCGGCGATGAGCACCTGAATATCATCCGGAATGTCGCGCTCTGTAACCACTGAAAGCTTCAGCTTCTCGATGCGCGCCGGGGCGGACGCGAATCCGATGCCGAGCACGCGGTCCATGGAAAGAATCGTCGTGCGTTTTTCGCCATCGGAAACATTTTCGTCTTTTAGTAGGTCCCATAATACAGCAAGCGCTTCGGCGGTGTTGAAGTCGTCGTAAAGCGCCGTTTCGAAGCGCGTGCGGTACGCATCATGTACTCGATTTTCTTTGGAATCGTTTCCTTTGAGCTCGGTAAATACGCGCCACGCACGCCGAAGCGCCGTCTGCGCCGCCTCCACCGCTTCCCAAGTAAAATTCACCTTCTGCCGGTAGTGGGCACCAAGAAGCCAGTAGCGGTATGCAAGCGGTGAAATACCTTTGTCCACTAATTGTTTTAGTGTAATAGCATTACCTTCTGATTTTCCGATGCGTTTTGCATCAATAGTAACATGTTCGCTGTGTAGCCAATATCGTGCGAGCGGCTTTCCGTTTGCGGCTTCTGCTTGGGCAATTTCATTATTGTGATGCACCGGAGCCAGGTCGACACCGCCGGTATGGATGTCGAACGTCTTGCCCAGATAGCGCGTCGACATCGCCGTGCACTCGATGTGCCATCCGGGAAACCCTTTCCCCCATGGTGCGTCCCACCCCAACTCCGCGTTAAACTTCCACAGCGCGAAATCTGCAGGATTCTTTTTCTCTTTATTGCTTTGAATACGGCTGTGCTCCGTGGATGCGGAACCCCCCAACACACCGTATGCCGGAAATTCCGCTGTGTCGAAATACACACCGCTGTGTGTTGTGTACGCAAACCCCTTGTCCATAAGCACCTCGATGTACGCGATCATCCCGCGCACGTGATCTGCCGCCTGTGGCATGACATGGGGCTTGAGGATATTCATCTCCTCGCGGTCATGCTGGTACGCGTTGATATAGAGCGCCGCGAGCTCACGCATCGCCTCCATAGTGAGGGGCTTTCCTTCGCGCCTGAGCCCTTTGGTCATCTTGTCCTCGCCTTCGTCGCCATCGGAAACCAAGTGCCCGAAGTCGGTGAAATTCATAACGTGCTTTACGTCGTAGCCGGCGTACTCGAATGTGCGGCGCACTATATCGGAAAAAACATAGGAGCGGAGGTTCCCGATATGCACGTAGTCGTACACTGTCGGGCCGCAGGAATACATTTTCACCTGCCCGGGTCTTAGCGGTTGAAACACCCCCTTTTCGCGTGTTGCCGTATTAAATACGGCCACCTGGTTTGTGGGCTTTTTTCTGAAGAACATTACCGAAGTATAGCAAACCGGGTTGTTTTTCTTCTGGCTACTTGGAAATCTCTTCTGGTGGAGCAGTCATGACGCGCTTGAGCGGTAGGCGGCTCTCAAAGCTGTTCCATGTCTTTTGAGTATCTCCCCGCGTCCGCCGCGACCGTGAGCGACAAGCGCATCAGAAACACCGCCTGCGCTTCATCTTTCTTGTCGTCCTTGCCGCGCCAGATATCGAGAACCGGCTCCTGGAGCGCGCGCGAGAACGAGAACGTAATCGGCCACGGATGCGGCTCGAGCCGCGCGATTGCATTGAAATTCTCCGTCGCCTCATCTGGTGCCTGCCCGCCGGAGAGGAACACCACGCCGCCCGCCTCTTCCGGCACCGCGGTTTTTAAAGCGCGCACGGTGCGCTCGGCGACCTCTCCCGCTTCGGCACGCGTCTCGGCATCCTTGCCGGATACCGCCATCGCGGTCTTGAGTATCACGCCAGGCAGTTCGATGTGCTCTTTCTTCAACGCGTCGAATACGATGGCGACTGTTTCAATGAGTGCGCCTTCCGTATCTTCCGCGGAGTGCGCGCCGTCAATCAACACTTCCGGCTCCACGAACGGCACGAATCCGTTTTCCTGTGAGACGCGCGCGTACTCAGCCATCCGGCGCGCATTTTCCATAATGGCAGGGTCGGCGTATCCGTCGCCGACCCGTGCCACTGCCCGCCACTTCGTAAACCTTGCTCCCATCGACTTGTATTCCTTTAACCGTCCGTCCAATCCGTCGAGACCTTTCGTCACCTGCCCGCCATCATTAAAATCTTCCAACCCCTCGTCGACCTTGATGCCGGGAATGATGTCTTTCGAAACCAAGGACTGCGGAAACAGTGTGCCGTCGGATGTTGCCTGGCGCATTGTCTCGTCGTAGAGGATGACACCGGATAAATATTTTTCGATGCCCGGTGTCGTCAACAAGAGCTCACGGTACCGTCGTCTGTTTTCTTCAGTGGGTTCAATGCCAACCGCTTCGAATCGTTTGTTTGCGGTCTTGTTGCTCTCATCGGCCGCGAGAATGCCTCTGCCCTGCCGCATCAGCGCGCCGACGGTTTCGGTAAGTTCATTCATATCAGGTCAGTATATCAGTTGGGGTATAGGGATTATAGGTAATCCAAAAGACGGTCATACTCGATGAACTCGAACAATTGATACCCGTATTGGATGGTCAAACCGAAATTATCGGTAATCAGGAGCACGCCGAGCCCGATGAGGAAAATGCCGCCGATTATGGAAACGACATTGAGATACTTCGCCGACTTTTCTATCCACCCAGTCGCCGAAGAAATGAGCGCGGCTACCGTGATGAAGGGAATGGCGAGTCCGAGCGAAAAGACCGCGAGCAGAAACGCTCCTTGAAGAGCAGTCGAGGACGTGGAAGCGAGCAGGAGAATGGAGGCGAGGATAGGCCCTACGCACGGAGTCCAGCCGAACGCGAACGCGCTCCCGATAACAAACGAGCTTGAGGGCCTGCCAACTTTCAAAAACGACGGCAGTTTCAGACGCGCATCCATCTGGAGAGCGGGAAGACGAAAGACGCCGAGCATGAAGAGCCCGAAGAGGATAACCAAGGCGCCTCCGATACGGCCGAACCAGACACGGAACGGCGCAAGTCCTTGCCCAAGGAAGCCGGCGAGGGTGCCGAAGAAAATAAAGATGAGCGAAAAACCGAGCACGAAGAAGACGCCGTTCAGGAAAATCTTGCGTTTGACGCCCTTCGCTTTTTCGGGGTCTTTCAGGTCCTCAAGCGACGCGCCGCTTATGAAGCCCAAGTATGCCGGCAGAAGCGGGAGTGTACACGGCGCCAGGAACATCAGAACGCCGGCTATAAATGCAGAGATAATGAGTCCGGTTTCAATCATATACGTATCAGTTACCTGCAAGTGCCGTCTCGACGTGGTCGCGCATCTCGTCAAGCGCCATAAAGCCGCGTTTGTGCACGACAATTTCGCCGCCTGCGGAAACGAAGAGCGTCTCCGGCATCGAGAAGCCGCCAATAGCGCGGTACCAGCCGTCGCTTGCATCGTAAAGGTACGTCAGGTCGCGCTCGACGCCCAAGTCGGAAAGGTACGATACGCTTCGTTCAACCGATTCGCGCCGGTTGACTGCAATGACTAGGATGTCGTCCGCGAATTCTTCCTGAAGCGCCGCGAAGTCGGGGAGCTCCTGAACGCAGAACGGACACCATGTAGCCCATGAGTTGATGACGAGCACACGGTCGCCATCCTGGAATTCCTGGATAGCCGTCGTGTTCCCCGCGGCGTCCTGGAGTGAAACAGTCGGTAGGGTGTCGGCTGCTGCGGATGGCGCGCCATTTCTCGATATGAAGAACCCGCCGAGTACGATAAGCGCGATGAGTATGAATATGCCGATAAGGGTTTTCATGGTTCTTGAGTTAATTTACTAATGCCTGTTCTATAAGCGATGTTACCTGCTCATACGGCAGGGCGCCGCTGAACGGGAAGAATTGTCCGCTTGCCGAGATGATGACCGAAAACGGCGTGCCACGGCCGCCGGCCGCAATTGCCTCGTTGAAGTCCCCCGTTACTCGGGAACGTATCCCGCGCTCATTCATGCACGAGGTGAGGTCGCCTTCGGATATGCCGAAACGTGCGCCGCCCTCGGCGTAAAGCGCTGTCCCAAGCCGGCGCTGGTTCTCGAAGAGAAAGCTCCCGAACTCCCAGAACGCATCATTTCCCGCGAGCCGCGCGACGCATTCACTTGCCGCGGCGGCGCTTTCGGCTTGCGGGTGGATGGAGCTTAGCGGAAAGTGGCGATATACCCAGCGTACCTGTCCGTCGGATTCCTCAACAACACGCGAGAGCGTTGGGTGAAGCCGCTGGCAAAACGGGCATTCGAAATCAGAAAACTCGACGATGGTTACCGGTGCATCGGGATTGCCGAAGATGTGGTCGGTGTCGGAAACGGTGCGGATCGATGATGCGGTGCCGGAATTATTGTTGGCGAAACTTCCTTGTGTATGTCCGCTGTTTGCAGGAAGTCCGCTCGCACTTTGGCCAGACAAGAAAAGTGCGAGCGCTATGAAAGCGCCGGCAATGACGATTGCGATTGCGATGCCGAGATTGGAACCTTTGGCGGTGCTCATACTCCTCTTATTATTATGCAACGTCCAGAAGCTCGCGCAAACGCGGCTCGTTGAAACCGATGACGACCTCCTTGCCGATAACAATAACCGGCACGCCCATCTGGCCGCTGACGGCAATCATCTCCTGCGCCTTCTCTCGGTCGTCGGCGACGTTATGTTCGGTGTAGGCAATGTCGTGTTCTTTAAAGAACGCTTTCGCGGTTTTACAGAAGGAGCAGTTCGGTGTGGTATAGATGGTTACGTTTTGCATATGCATTGATTCGATTTACTTGAATAACTCTGTTTCCGGATGGACCGCAAGCCACGAAAACCAGAAACCGCCGACGTATGGAAGCGGCTCGCCGGACGCGGTCATGGTGATGGCTCCTTCTTCGGTCTTCTCGATGCGAATCTCCTTACCGGCAAACGTGTCGGTTGTTTCTCCTACCGGAAGCGCCTCGCGATGATACGCTTTGAATGTACCGTCAATCTCCACGCCCAAAACGAACGCCTTCGGATGGAGCCGGTCATCGTTAAACGTTGCGCCGAACGAGACGGATTCGTTGGTGTAGTAATCGCCGTATGGGTCGAGGCCGTATGAGCGCAGGGCCCCAGTGTCGCGTGACAGCACCTTTGTATCCGGGTACAGTTTCTTCCAATCGCCCCATGACACGGTGTCGCTCCTCACGATAGCGAGGCGCTCGCCGGTGTTCGGCCCCAAGACGGCCTCGCCCAAAACCTGCGACCAGAGCGATTCGTCGTCCTCACGCGCCGCGCGGTTGTACATAAGGAGGTTTGATTGCCACAGACGTCCGGAGACGCCGAATTCTTGCACCTCACCATCCACTCGCCGCTCGAAGACGATGCCGGTCGCGCACAGCGGGCAGTATGTAACGAGAAGCGGCTCGCCGCCGACGGTGTCATTTACGATTTCGTGCCATACCAAGACCTGGTATGGATAGAAACGGGCGTCGCCGTTTACCACAACTCCGAGACCGATGTCATCGTTCGCGTAGAACGCGTTTCCCTCTACCGGATCGATGAATTTCGGATTGTCGATTGAGGGGATGCCGTCTTTCGGCGGTCCGCCGGAAAGTATCTCACCAAGTGGAATCGAGTGCTTCACACCGTCCGTGACAAATATTTCACGAGAACTCGTACGCTGAGAATCAGCGGGTGTGCGGTTCGTGGTACCTCCTCCGGTAGTCGTATCATTTTCCTTCATGGTAGCTTCAGTGGTTTCTTGACTAATAAACGGCTGGGTCTTCCCCTGCGGGAGCTCAAACTGGTCGCCGCGGAAGAAAAAGAATGCGGCGGCGACAAGGAGCAGGGCTCCGGCGAGTATGACGAGTGTTGATTTCATGAGTGGTCAAAGATTCTAATTATCTGTTTGAGACGTTTCGTGGCAGAACTCGTTTTCAGCTGGTAACAGACCGACTGCCCGTCGCGGAATGACTGCACGATGTCCCGGTCCTCGAGCCGGTTCAGCTGGTGGGACATCGCCGAGTGCGACACGCCCATCACACCTGCAAGCTCATACACACACATCCCTTCAGGGTTCTCGATGAGGCAACACAGGAGCTTGAAGCGGGTCGGGTCCGAAAGGAGCCGGAAAGTGCTGGCCACTTCGATAACCTTGTCGGTGTCGGTGTACTTGATGAGGTTCGCCATACTGGATTATGTATGAATATATGAACGAGTGTTCATATACTAACGCGGGCTGAAAATCCTGTCAACGACGGCTGTGGAAATCTTTTGGAGCCGGATGGATCCCATGCAGAACGAGAGCGCAGGGATGCTATTGCTGTCGCTCCGGCGCATCTATACTGATGAATTCGATGTCTGGAAGCTCAAACACTGTTTCGTTCGGCGTCCAGGCGCGGCACTCGTGCGTGTACGTCTCGCGAAGCGACGCGTGCTCGTCGCCCTCCATACTTCGCTCAAGCAGATAAGGCGCCCTGATGCCGCCTGGTGTTACCGGTGACCATGCGTACAGTGAGCCGTCTCGTACAATGAGGTGCGAATCGAGCGTGATACCCTGAACGTCGCTTTCAAAATCTCCCCGCACCCGCTCGGTATCTACGTATACGGTGCCGCGAGTTGTTGCATTTCCGTCAGTGCGTGAGAAAGTGCAACGCCAGGTGCCCCCGCGAGAAAGGAGGTCCGCCATAGTTCCCACAAACACGACAGCGTCGGATGATTGTGAAGTGTTATTCCCCTCTTCAGACGAAAATGGTATTTCGTTTGGTGCGAAAGCGTTCCTGCCAGATAAAGTGAAGAAAAAGGTGATGAGGATGGCGATGGCGGCGAGAGCGATATACTTGACCATGCCACCAGTATACCGTTCTCGCTATAATCCCGCGCGGACGGACAGCACGTCGGCGACCACGGTGAACGCGCGCGTCGCGACGTCGAATTCCGCTTCGTGGTCACCAAGCTCATCTTTGACCGCTGTCTCTATCGCCGCCTCAAGCGTCGAACGCGACGTTCCGGTTGCCAAGAAAAAACGGTACCACGGGAAGTTGACACGCGCTTCTGCCTCGCTGCCCGGTAGTACCTCAAGCGAAACGAAAAGTGTGTAGCGATGCGGGATGAACCCGAATAAGCGCCCTAACACACGGTACTCCGTAGTGAGCACTCCCTGGTTCCAATGAATATCCTGCATGTTTTCGTCTTTCAGGATGGCGGAGGTAACGAAGAGTGTGAAGTCATTGCGGGAGAGACCTCTGCCGTTCGATGCCCTTGTGCTCAATACGTCGCGCGCGTTCGGAATAGAAAGACCTGCGATATGCTGAGCGCGAAGTGCGTCGCGAACACGCCCCGCAAAGATTCGGATGCCGCCTGAGGAAAAGAAGGTTCCGCCGCCGCCGCCGCCGCCGCCGGAAGTGCCTGACGTCGTTACCACCGCCTGGCTCCCGATAAGCACCGTTATGATCTCGTCGGTGCTCACAGTGTCTGTTGTGTTCGTGCTGTCGCCGGAGGTGGTGGCGCCGCCACTGCCTGCGCTGGAGTCGCTATCAGTCGATGTTACCGAAACTTCAGTGACCACTGATGAATTATTTGTGCCGCCCGTATCACTAAAAACGACAGTCGTCTCGTCTCTACTCGCGCTCGTGCCGCCGCCTGATGTGCTTCCTGTATCGCTCGTGTCCGTGGTGCCGGACCCCGTCTGCACAGCGTTTTCGGGCGGTAGCTCCGGAGGCGGCGCCTGCCCTATCTCGATAATCTCAGAATCATTGAGAAACGCGAGCGCGGCCGATGGTGAAAAAAGGAGCGAGAAGGCGAGAATTAAAACGGTAAGCGTGCGCATGTACATATATAAGGAATGGAATTAGGCCTTTGGCATCGAGAACCAGAACGTCGCTCCTTTGTCTAAACCTTTCGATTCTACTCCAATCTTTCCCTGGTGCTTCTCGATAATGGACTTTGCCATGGCGAGCCCCAGGCCCACACCTTCGGTGTCTGCACGCTTTGCCGCGTCGGTCCGGTAGAAACGCGAAAAGATGTGTCGCCGCTCTTCGGGCGAAACGCCAATGCCGGAGTCGCGAATGGAGTAGATGGCTCTACCGCCTTTTTCGTACGCGATAATCTGCACGAACCCGCCTTCCGGCGTGTAGTTAACTGCGTTCTCCAGCATGACCTCGATGACCGAACGTATCCGCCGCGGATCGGCCATGACATACACTTCTTCGTCCGAATGGATACTTGCCTTGATGTGCTTCGCGTTTATCGTCGGTTGCATGTGCTCAAGAACGTCCCTCGTGGTGCCGATAAGGCCGAGGTGTTCCTTAGAATACGCGGCATCAAACGCGTCTTCCTGCGTCGTTTCGAAGATGATGTTCGTAAGTTCGATCAGACGGTTTGTCGAGTGCTGGATGCGCTCTGCCATGGCGCGCACTTCCCTGTCCTCCGTCTTTTCGATAAGTTCGCGTACGCCCCAGCTGATCTGTGTAAGGGGCGTGCGCAGTTTGTGTGTTGCTACCGTCATGAATTCGTACTTTATGCGTTCGTTTTCAACCAACATGAGCCAGATAGAGCGTCCGATGATGAGCGCAATTGACGCAGTGAATGTTGGGACTGTCCAGAACTGAACCCAGGGTATGGTGCTGACTAGAAGGTCGTTGAGGAAAATGAGGAGCGCGATGGCGCCGGAGACGACGCCGATGATGAGCGAGTAGATAAGCGCGCGTTTCAGAACAAAACGGATGTCGAACAGGCGGTCTGCCACCACGCCATAGGCGATGGGAATCATGGCAAGACCGAGCGGACTCCCATACAATGGGTCGATGCTGTAGTTAAACACCAGGCCGAAGTTTAAGGAACCGATGGCGAAACCAATGGCGTACATAAAGATGAAATACTCGAGACGGGTCTTCCGCGTCGGGTCGGAAGATGCCTGTACCAGCTTCATGTACGGGAAGAGTGGCGCGATAAAAAAGAACGCAAACATCACCACATACAAGGGGCCGCCATCCAGGTACCACGGGAAATAGAGTTTTGGCAGAACCTGTGGCAGGAAGAGTGAAGGATATACGAGTGCGCTCACGAATATGCCGAATGCCGCGACCCACGCACTGCGGATGTAGGCGCGGAAACGCTTCTCGAGCCCCGCGGCGGCGAGCATAAAATGTGTGTTCGCCGCGGCGATAAATACATCGACAATGTTCACGAACCAGACCGCGTACGCCAACTCTTCGGTCGGCATCAGTGGTGCAATGACAAAACTCGCCTCGTAAATAAAGATGGGCAGTATAAAGAGTGCGAAGAGACGGTTTAGGAGTTTTTTCGGGTTCTGAAGGAGCACGAAAATCGCGACGCCGAAGATGATGAGCCCGGAGAGCGCGTGAAGGCCGAGTGTTATGAAAAGCTGTGCTGAATACATGGTCGCACGGCGCGTTCGCCCGTATCACTCTGTAGTATAGCGTCCCGAAACGCTGTCGTTCAGCGCGCTTCGTTGATGGTGTGGGAACCATCGTAGACACTACCGAGAACTCATTTCAGTAAAAACGAGCTCCCGTCCATCCCCACAGCAGAGCTGTGAGGCATTGGCGGCATGGCCACCGGGCGTTTTTGCTCGTATACAACGTATACGCACGGCCCTCGCTTGGAAATGTGCGAAGGGGGCTGTTCCCCCTCTATGCTGTTTTCTAGCGTACGCGCTCCGGGCCGCGATTATCGTAGCGTTTGATGAAGTCGCTGATACGGTTCTCATCAAGTGCGCCACTTGCGACATCAAACGTATCCACCCTTCCCCACGCAACCAGAGAAATGTCTCCTTCGTTTTGTGTGCGAGGAGACACAACCACGTACCGGCCGGCAAACTGTCGGAGTGCCGCCTTCACTTCGTCGCTCACGTCGGGATGGTAGGCAATCCAGATATCTCCGTGCTCCAAATTATGTACGACACGCTCATCGGGAATTGCCTCGTCATAGAATCCACCACGGGCGGGTGAAGCATAATGCCAGCCGGAAGACGGCGGATTTGAATTATACGCCGGATGCTCCGCGCCATCGGCAATGTGTTGTGCTCCTTGGGATGTGTAGGAAACACCAAAGTCCTCCCCTTCCGGCGCATCAAGGCGAATAAGGAAAGCGACACCGCCGACGATGATAGCGAGTACAACAATGATGATAAACGACCACAACACATACTTGCCGAACGACTGCGTCGTCTTCTTTGCGAGCGTTTGCCGGTGTTGAGCTTTGCGCAACTGGGCTTTCTTTTGTTTCTTTTCTTCCTTCCGGCGTTCGTACGCTTCCTTAGCGCTTATCTCCGGCGGTGTTTCATCATTCATACTCCGTGTGATTCATTCGCTCTCAAACTCGTAGCCCGCCTGCATCCACCCGGCAAGGCCGTCGACGTAATGCTTGACGTTCGTATACCCTGCACCTTCAAGTGCCTGTGCCGCAAGGGCAGAAAGCTGACAGCCGTTTGAGGCGCAGTAGGTGATGATTTCTGCATCCTTCGCTGTACCAACCTTCTCTTCAAGGTGCTTTACGAAATCGGAACTATATGGAACGCTCAGGGCACCTGGGATGTGCCGGCCTTCGAAGCTGTTGGTGGCTAGTGTGTCAATGAGATGGAAATCCTCTTGAGCATCGAGCTTCTGTTTTACCTCTTCGGTTGATACTTCTTGTGCCATGGTTATTCTTGGTTTAGTGCTGGCAAATACAAT
Source organism: Minisyncoccia bacterium (assembly GCA_046756605.1). Lineage (GTDB taxonomy): Bacteria > Patescibacteriota > Minisyncoccia > Phycocordibacterales > Phycocordibacteraceae > Phycocordibacter. The sequence continues at coordinate 20,181 of JBHHWQ010000008.1, forward strand.
CGACTGATTATGCCAGTAGCATACCATGGCCGCTTGTTGCGTATCACCTTCGCTGGGTTTTTAGAGTTTGTTTCCTGTCCTCCTTCGAAAATATGGACACGGCGTGTCCATATTTTATATTCATAGTCAAGTTCCGGGTCAGGGA
>JBHHWQ010000009.1:0-20074 GCA_046756605.1 Minisyncoccia bacterium
TTATTAATGAAAAGAAAACCCCGGGATTTATTCCTAGGTTTTCATGAAGCTATTTGCGCTTCTTAGCTTTCTTGGCTGTAATCGCTTAGGATATGTGTCGGCGATGGAAAATGCTAGCGGGCGCTGAGGTAGAGATAAAGGTCCTCGAGCGCGCGCACGGCGTCGCCCGCGGCGATGTTGTTCTGGTGGTACAGGCCGTCTGTCGCATCACCCGCCGCCCAGATGCCTGGAACAGAGGTCCGTTGGGTCTTGCAGTCGGTCTTTACGCGCCCCAGCTGGTCGCGTTCCACTAAACCGTCCAGGAAGTCCGTGTTCGGCCGGAAGCCGATTTCGACGAAGACGCCCGCGACCTGAAGCTCTTTCTCCTCGCCGCTTGTCGTGTCTTTGTATTTCAGGCCCGTTACAAACTTGTCTCCCACAACTTCGGTCGTCTCGGCGTTGAGTACTCCGGTCATATTCGGATGCGCGAGCACCTTCTCGACAGTAACCGGGTCGGCGGCGTACTCGCCACGACGCTGGAGGAGGGTTACTGACTTTGTGTAGGCGAGGAGCTGGGCGGCGGTTTCGAAGCCGGCGTTACCGCCACCGATGACTACCACATCCTGGTTCGCGAACAGCGGGCCGTCGCAGGAGGCACAGTAGGTAAGGCCTTTATTGTCGAACTTCTCGGCGCCGGGAACTTTGAGTTTTTTACGCGCGCCGCCGGACGTTATGAGAACGGCCTTGGCACTGTACGATGCACCGCTCTCTGTCTTTGCCGTAAAGTGCCCGTCGCCGGCTTTCGTAAGTGTCGTTACACAGTCGCCGGTCGCGAGCGCGAGCGTTTCTCCGGCGTACTCCTTGACATGCGTTTCAAGCGCCTTGCCGAGGTTCGCGCCCGATATGTGTGGCGTGCCAATCCAGTTCTGGATGTCTTCAGAGACGGTGCTTTGCCCGCCGATTTCTTTGGTAATAAGAACCGTTTTGAGCTGTTTGCGCGCGGCGTACACCGCACCGGCCACTCCTGCGGGTCCTGCGCCGACGATGATGAGGTCGTGCATGGAGGACAGTATACATGAAACAGTGCGCAGTTCACAGGGGAAAAACACGCCGCCGCTTTTAGCGGCGGCGTGTTTTTTAAACCGATGTCTCCCGACTATTTTTACTCGATGCACGGCGAGAATACCACAGAGCAAAGCTGCGGGGACAGGAAGGGAAAGTTTGGTCTACTGATTTTTGCGATTTCTCCGCAGGAACGCCGGTACCGCGCCCCAGTCGTCATCGTCCTCCTCGGCCGGCTTGGGCGTTGTATTCTTCTTCTGCTTCGGCTGTTCCTTTTCTTCCTCTTCAGAAACCATGTCCGGCATCACCGTGTTGTAAATGCGGCCGCTTTCTTCCGTCCCATGCTCATCTTTCTTATCTTTCTTGCCGCCGGCCATCTGGAAAAGCGGTGCGTCGGCGCGCGTACCGGCAGTGCCCGTCTCTGGAAATCCGGTGGCAATGACGGTTACACGTATCTCGCCGCGCTTGAGGCGTTCGTCACGCGAAGTACCGAAGATGACCTTCGCATTCTTATCGATGGTATCGGTCACAATGGTTGCGGCCGCCTGAACCTCAAGAAGTCCCAGGTCTTCGCCACCGGCGATAGCCAAGAGCACTCCCTTGGCGCCATTGGTGGAGATATCAAGAAGCGGGGAGTTAATGGCCGCGCGCGCCGCCTCTTCGGCACGCTTGTCGCCGCTGGCCGTACCCACGCCCATCAAGGCGCTGCCGGCGTCCTCCATGATGGCCTTAATGTCGGCAAAGTCTAGGTTAATGGAGCCCGGTGTTGTAATGAGGTCTGATACACCCTCCACGGCCTGGCGCAAAACCTCGTCGCACATGGCGAACGCGCTCTTCACTGTTGTGTTCTGGTCCACGATAGCGAGTAGCCGGTCGTTCGGAATGACGATAAGCGCGTCCACCTCCTTCCGGAGTTCCTCGAGACCTCCCTCGGCGAGCCGCATCCGCTGCTGGCCCTCGAACGAGAACGGTCGGGTTACCACACCCACAGTCAGCGCTCCTGTTTCCTTGGCGATGCGTGCCACAGTCGGCGCGGCACCCGTGCCGGTGCCACCACCCATGCCGCCGGCGATGAACACCATGTCCGAGCCGCGAAGCGCATCCTGTATCTCTGCCTGGGTTTCTTCCGCCGCGCGTTTGCCGATTTCCGGATTCATGCCGGCGCCGAGGCCGCGCGTCAGGTTCTTGCCGATGTGTATTTTGGTCTTTGCCGACGATTGCTGAAGGTCCTGCGCGTCAGTGTTGATGATGATGAAATCGACACCTTTCACCTTTGAGGTGATCATGTGGTTGATAGCGTTCTTTCCGGAACCGCCGATACCGACCACGCGGATGCGCGCGGTCGATTCCAGTTCCTGATGTACTTGAGGCATGATGTGTGGTGTGGTTAACCTGTAAATCCCGTATCTAGGCCCCCATGATACTCGCTCGACTCATCAAAGTGAAGCACTTGACTTTCTTTCCAAGCGATGGCTTTTTTGGAACCACGTTGCTGTCGTTCTCTCGCTACGGAAGAAATTGTTTGAAAAAGTCGGATATCGTTTCTCCGAGGCGCGAAAAAGCGCTCCGCATGGCGGAGAGTTCCGCGCTCTCGCCGGTCAACCCCCAGATGGTCAGTCCGTAGGCGACGGCCCATGACGAATCCTTTATCCTGCCGCCTTGCGCGTTATTCAGAGTCGCGACTTTTGATGGGAGTTTGAGCGCGCTCTCCGCGATTCCCTTGACGGAACCGGAACCGGAACCGCCACCAGAGAGGATAATCCCCGCCGGCAGGAGCTGGTCCCTACCGAGTTTCTTCAGGTGTGCATCGATGAGCTCGAAAATATCGGCTAGGCGCGCTGTCATGATGTCGTCAAATTTCTTCTTAGGAAAAGTACTGCCGATAACTGCGCCGAGCTTTAGTTGTTCTGCCTCGTCGAGCGAGATACGCAGACCCAGCGCGATGTCTTTTGTGATGTCCATCGAGCCGATTTTGAACACCTTAAGCGATACCGGGGCGCTGTTCTCGAAAACGACGATGGAGACGGTTTCCGAACCAATGTTCGCGAGGACGCACCCAGCGCGCTTCTCGGCGCCGGTTACCGTCACGATGGAGCCGGCTAATGGCGAAGCCATGATATCGCCGACGGACACGTCGGCGCGTTCAACCGCTTCCACGAGGTCGGCGACGTGCTGTTCGAGGCAGGTGATAAACAACACTTCTGCCGCGAGTTTTGATCCTTTCATGCCAGTCGGGCGGCCCAGGACCTCCGCGCCGTCGACAACGTAGCCAGTGGGGACAGTGTGGAGGATGCGCCGGTTCATGAGGCGGCTTCGGATGAGCTCTTCCGCTGCCGTAATGGCATTGTCCACGTCAAGATCCACCACCTCACCGTCGGCGCGTGCGATGACCGTCTCGCCGCGCGAACGCAGCTCATCCAGTCCGATGCCGCCGATGGCGAGGAACGCGCTCCGGATGCGGACTCCTGCGGCTTCTTCCGCCTGTGTCAAGGCCTGGCGCACCGAGCGGGTCACATCCGCGATGTTCGTGATGTAGCCGTGGCGCAGACCCTTCGACTCCGCGTAGCCGGTGCCGATAACTTTTGGCGTCGTGCCACCTTTACCATCGGCCTCACGAGCAACGACGACCCGCACCTGATAGGTGCCGATGTCGATGCCGGTTGCAATACGGTGAGCCATGATGAATGTGCGTCTCGGAGACGGAAGCGCCGGTTTTCACCACGGTTTCCGTACATGAAACCTCCGGCACCATGTGTCTTCCAATCTGTCCATTGTACGCCCATGTTCGAGCCCCTTCAAATGAAGCAGGGCGTGGATAAACACGTACTTGAGGTATGTCGTCGTCCCGATGCCGAGCGCCTGCGCTTTGCGCTCGACGGCGCGAAGGTCGATGACAATCTCGCCGGCATCGTTCTCGAGCGGGAACGCAAGAACGTCGGTCGCGCTGTCGCATCCGCGATAGCTCCGGTTCAGGCGCCGCATGCTCTGGTCGCCCACGAGCGCAACCGAGAGCATATACGTCGGGCCGAGCACCTCTTTTGCGTATCGTGAAAACGCCACTTTGGGCGTGGCGCTATGGGTGGCGTTGGTAATGGAAAACGTATCCATCAGTTCTACCGGCGGCGGCCCCTGCCGCGGCCGCGCGGCTGGATGAGTCCCAAGAGTTCGAGCTCTTCACGTTTCTTCTGACGTGCGAGCCGCCGGAGCGCCGCTTCACGGCGTTTATTCTTCGAGACCGTACGCACGTGGAAGCGGTTCGACTTCGCACGACGCACGACCCCAGACCCCTGCACCTTTTTGGTGAAGCGGCGGATGAGGGACGGTGTCGATTCCGAACCGTGTTTTTTTACGGAAACGCTAATCATGTCGGGCAATTAAAACACGGAGCGGATTTTCCTGCAACTACGTAATGGAGTGAATGTCCGCGACGAGCTCAGGGAATGTTTTACCATTGAAATGCTTGCGATCATCGAACACACGGAATGTGCTCTTCGGCAGGCGTTCGCGGTACTTGGCGAGGTCGGTAAAGGGCACCACCGGGTCATCTGTGCTGTGATAGAAGAAGATGTTCGGTGCCTGCTCTGCGACTTTCAAAAGGCCGTCTGGGAGCTCGAACCCTGCCGCGCGGTATGGCTCTTCGTCCGGTGCGACAAACGGCGCCGCAACCACGAAGAGGCCCGCGGACTTTTTCGGGAAGCGTTCTTCGGCGAGGTATTTGATAAGAAAGAGCCCGCCGAGTGAATGGCCCAAAAGAATGACTGTGTCATCGAGTAGGGGAACAATCTTTTCAAACCAGAGCTTCCACTCGGCGTAGCGCGGCGTGTCCTTGCGCGGCATATGCGGCGCAAGGACATCGTATCCCTCGCCTAGGGTTTCCGAGAGACCGCCTTTCCAACTGTGTTTCTGCCGGATGCGCTCGAGCGACACATCGCGCGCGGCAAGCTCTTTCAGGAACATATCATCCGAAAGCCCGATGAATTCGCCGCCGCCGTGTATTGAAAGCACCTGACGCATAAAAACAAAACTAAGAGCTAGACGCGAACGCGGCTCATACGCGAGACGAACCGTTCAGCAGGAACCGTTTCCTGAAGCTGGGTCGCAGTGTTCTTGAGTATTACTGTGCCGTCGAGCGCTTCGCGCTGGCCGATGACGGCGATATATTTCGCGCCGGATGATTTCGCGTGCTCCATCTGCTCGGCAATGGTGTCGAGGAGAAGGGCCTGGTGGAGCGCGATTTGAGCGCGCCAGAGCGAGTCGAGGAGCGTAAACGCGCGCATCTTTGCCGCCTCGCCGATATGCACGACGAAGCACGACGGCGCCGCCTCCGAGCCGCGCCGCACGTCGAGCTGGTCGTCCAGAACAACACTCATACCAACGATGTCCGTTTGGTCCTTCTTCTTAACGCCCTTTGCCTCGTCCTGGTATCGGCCGCCGGAGGCAACGCGTACGCGGTTTCCTTTCCGGTCCGTTCCGAAGACAGCGAATACGAGCTCGCGCTGGACTTCCGGCACGTACGGCAGGCGGGCATCCAGTTCGTACCCGATGCCGAGCGACTCGAAGAGCGCGATGGTCTCAAGCATGATTTTCCGCGACGACTCTGACAGGTAGTCGATGGTACGCGGCAGTGATTCGGCGAGCGGATGCTCCGCATCTATCAGCGCCCGCGCGGCGCCATCCGGATCCTTTGCCGATTCAGCCACGAGCGCGTCCGGCAGATCCTTCGCGTTTTTCTTGAAAAAGTTGCCAAGCTCGCGCATGTATCGGCGGCGCGACTCCTGGTCTCCCACGGATGTCATGCTTATAGACGGCGCGTCGAAGCCCGCGGCTTCCACGGTCGAAAGTGCGGCTTTCACCACGAACGCCTGCGCAATGGCGAGCTTCGGGCTCGCCGCCGCGTAAACGACCGTGGTGCCGCCACCTTTCTTTGCGGTTGCCCATGCCTGCGTGGTCTGGGTTACTTTGCCAATCTTCCCGACAAGGCATGCGATAAGCGCGGTGTCGCGATCGGCGTCAGCCGGCGCGCCGGCGAGGTCGTTACGGGTTAGTGAAAGCGGCGAGCCGGTAAAGCCGTACGTCTGGGCGACAGACAGGACGGCAGTGTCAAGCGACTCATAACGCGGGGAATGTTCAATCGATCTCATAGAACCACTTCATTGTAATCATGTTCGCCGGGCAGGACGTCGAGGCGTGTCGGTGGCAAAAGCCGCAAGAACGCGCGGCCGACGATACCGTCTTCCGTGAGAATGCCCCACGTTCGCGAATCGGAGCTTGCCGTGCGGTTGTCGCCGAGCACGAAATATTCACCTTCGCCTAGCGCGTAACTCCCGTATTCGTTCTGTAGGCGGCCTGGCTCCAGGTATGATTCATCAAGGGCGAACGGCGCGCTTCCGTCCCCGCGCTTAATGATGATTTCGGAACCCACCAACTCGACCGTCTCGCCAGGAAGCCCAATGATGCGCTTTATGAAAAATATCGATTCGTCGCGGGGATAGCGGAGAATAATGACATCACCACGCTCCGGAGTGTCCAGCCGATAGGAAACCTGGTCGACGATAAGGTATTCACCGCCGACGAAAGTCGGCTCCATGGATGCGCCGCGGACGACGAACGGTTGCGCGACAAACAGGCGGATGGGAATGACAACCAAGAGAGCGATGAGCGCGAACTTTACCAGGTCATCAACGACACCATCACGTTTCATCGTATCCATTACCGAACATTGTACGTGCGTGAATCGCGAAGTCAATTGACACGCCGCAAATAGTATTTCTAAAAACACATTGATACACCTAACGCGTGCATTCCTTTCGTTTTAACCGCCGATTTTTAGTATTGAGCTTCACTACCGTTTGTCATTGCTAAAAAAACGCGCATTGTCGGTCTTCACGAGGTTTCCAAAAAGATTATTTGCTTCGCTATAAGGAAGTAGTGGGGGTATACTGCATACAACTATGTACACCATCGTCGGTTTGGGAAATCCAGGGAGTGAATATGCGCGCACCCGCCACAATGCGGGGCGGATGCTGGTCGTGGCACTTGCCGAAAAGAACGGAATCGAGTTTAAAGAACAGAAAAAGCCCGCACTAAGGGCGGGAACGGGAGATGCCTTCGGCGAGCGGGTGCGGCTGGTGCTTCCGGATACGTACATGAACAAGTCCGGCGCGGCAGTTGCGAAGTACGTGAAGAGCGCCGCGGCCGCGAAGACGCTCATTGTGGTTCACGACGATATCGACCTGCCGTTCGGAAAGGTGCGTGTATCAGTCGACTCGTCATCAGGCGGACACAATGGCGTCAGGAGCGTCGAGCGCGCGGTCAAAACCAGGAACTTTATACGGATTCGTATCGGCGTTGCCAAACAGGGGAAGAACAAGGGCGCGGTTGTCGCGAAAAAACCGATCACCGACGATGCTGTGGTCAGCTACCTTCTGGCGAAGTTCACAAGCAGGGAGCAAAAGACGGTTATTGGCGCGCTCAAAGAGCGTGTGTTTCTCGCTCTTGAGGCGATACTCGTGCATCGCGACCCAGTTGCGGGTATGGGCGCGGTCAACGGCCTTCCGGCGATTTGAAAACCTCCCGCACAGGAAGGGAAGTTACTGTACAGCTTCCTTTGTTTTGGAATATGACAGCGTCATCTTATGTTCGGCGGGTTCGAAGAGTGTAATTTTGAACTTGTAGACCTTGCCCAAACCCAACGTGCTCTTGAGGTCGGCTTCATCCTTGAATTCGGAAATGTGCACGAGACCCGCAACACCTTCTTCAATCGAGGCGAGCGCGCCGTACTTATTGTACTTAATGACCGCCGCTTCCACGATGTCATCATTTTTGTATTTTTCCGCCGCCACCTTCCACGGATCTTCTCGTAGCTGTTTGATAGAGAGCGAGATCTTGCCGTCCTTGACCTCGATGATTTTCACCTTCACCGCGTCGCCTACCTTGGCGAACATGCGCGGGTCCTCCACCAGACCCCAGTCGATTTCCGAGATGTGTACCAGCCCCTCGATGCCGCCCTGCACCTTCACAAAGATGCCGAAGTCCACAATGCCGGTTACCTCGCCCTCAAGGATGTCGCCGACCGCATACTGGTCGGTCGATGCTACACCTCCATCACTTGCAAGGTCGCGTTCGGAGAAGATGAGTTTGCCTTCGCGCGGATCGGCGGTGATGATGCGTAGCGACAGCTTTTCGCCGACCAACTTCTTCAGCTCGTCGAGAATAAGTGTCTTTTCTCCGTTTGCCACGCGCGGGTAGTGCTCGGGTCTGAGCTGGCTTGCCGGCAGGAAGCCGTTGATGCCCTGCCAGCCGATGATAAGCCCGCCCTTATTCGCATCTTTGACGGGGAGCTCGAAAATCGTGCCGGCAGCAATAGCCGTTTCGGCGTCAGACCATATCATCGCCTGTCGCGCCTCCTTCAATGAAAGCTCCACGTAGCCGTCGCGGTTCTCGCGGTTCACAATCTTCGCCGCGATGGTATCGCCGAGCGCCACCTTTTTCAGGATGTCGCGCGCCGCGAGGTACTCTCTGCCGTATATAATGCCTGTGCCGTAGGGCGGAAGGTCGATGAAGACCTTGCCGCTCTGTATAGCAACCACAGGACCCTCGACGGTATCACCCTCGTTCGGAGGAGTTGGTGTTTTTTCAATGAGGGCACTGAGCTCGGCCCCCGCCTCTTCTGTTGTGTGTGTAGTCATAAGCCAGTGATCGGGCCGGGTACCGAGCTCATACTCGCGCATGGGCTTGGGGGGTCAGTCCGGCTCGAAGTGAAACTTGATAATCCGCGTACACGCGAACCTGTGGGCCACCCTATCACTTCGTGCCGGAAAAGTAAAACGAATTTTCCGCCACTGTCCCCGCAGCGTTGCTTTGAGGCACTCTGCCGTCTACAAGTGAAAGGGCGTTTTCTGCAGGCCGGCTGTGTTAGAATCACTCCGTATGATTATTTCCTACGCTGGCGGCAACACGTTTAAACTCGCAAGCGGCGATACCGTGATTGCGGTTAACCCGCCGGCGGCCTCGAGCGCGCACAAAATCCCCAAGTTCGGCGCCGACATCGTCATCATCTCGACGGCGCATGAGGATTGGGACGGCGAGGAGACGGCCAGCCACGGCGCAAAAGAGCCGTTCGTCATTCGGGGCCCCGGTGCGTACGAGACGGGCGATGTTGTCGTAACCGGTTACGCATCGGAAGGCGCGCAACACGGCGAGAAGGATACGCACGCGAATACGGTGTACACCGTCCAGTTCGACGGCATGAAGGTACTCCTTTTCGGCGCGCTCTCTTCGGCGAAACTGCCGCAAGAGGTCCGGGCAGACCTCGGCAACGTGGACATCGTATTCGTTCCTTTGGGCGAGCGGACACTCGACGCCAAGAGTGCACACGACCTCGCGGTGTCCCTGGAGCCAAAACTCATCATCCCACACACCTCAAACGGCAACAAAGGGCTTAAGGAGTTTGTGAAGCTCTCAGGTGCTGAGGACGTGAAGCCGGTGGAGAAACTGACGCTCCGCGCAAAGGATCTTACGGTAATGAATGGGGAGGTGGCGTTGTTTAAGTAGGATTTTACTCACATAGATAGAAGGATTATTCGTTATAGAATGTAATTGATGCTTCGGTACTTTGAGCGACTGCGTGCGCGGCCGCTTGCCGAGCGCCGGCAAGCGGCCGCGGCGATAAGTATTCTCGCAATTATCATCATCGCGGCCGCGTGGCTCATTTTCACATTCATGCGTTTCAGCCCGCTTTTGGAAGAAGAGGGGGCGGGGCAGGAAACGCCGCGTATCCCTAATACGGACAATAGTATCCGCGGCCCGTACGAGTAGACGTTCTCTAATCAATAGTTTGGACGCACTCAGTTAATCCCATATCGTTGCACTTCAACTTAGCATTTAAGCGTAGGTATTGACCGGTTTTAATGGTGTGTTATAATTGACTCATGGCATTTTATACTGGTGTAGAAAAAAACACGCTCACCGGCATCGAAACTCGGCGCGCCTTTCACACGTCGGCAAACGACAATTTCGACTCGTCCAACGACAACTTCTCTCCGGAGTTCCGCCGACGCACTATTTATATATTGAACACGACGAAAGACGCCATGACGAAGCTCCTCGCAGCCATCACCGTAGGTATGTTTCCTGTTGCGGCACTCGTACTCATCAACCCCGAACTGTTCCAGGAGTACGTCGATTCTGTTCGCGACTCCCTCTGAATCCGATGGTTTTCCGCGCCGTTTCGCGGTATAATAAAGGATAATGCCTCGTAAAAAAGAGGGTGATTCTGACCGTGCTCCGCTTGCCGAAAGCGGAGTTATTTCTCGTTCTATCGTCGAGGAAATGCGCGAGAGCTACCTCGACTACGCAATGTCAGTCATCACCTCACGCGCCATCCCCGACGTCCGGGATGGCCTGAAGCCGGTGCATCGCCGCATCCTCTTCACGATGCACGAGCTTAACCTCTCGCCGGGCGGCAAAACCCGGAAGAGCGCAAAAATTACAGGTGACGTAACCGGCAACTACCACCCGCACGGGGATGCTGCAGTGTATGACGCGCTCGCGAAACTCGCGCAGGACTTCACTATGCGCTACCCGCTGGTCATCGGCCAGGGGAACTTCGGTTCCATCGACGGCGATGCACCAGCCGCGCCCCGCTACACGGAGGCGAAAATGAGCCGCGTCGCCGTCGAAATGCTCCGCGACATTGAGAAGGAAACGGTCGAGTGGCGGCCCAACTACGAGGGCACGCGGAAGGAGCCCGTCGTTTTGCCATCTGTCGTCCCGAACCTGCTTCTGAACGGGACCCTTGGCATTGCCGTTGGTATGGCAACTAACGTGCCGCCGCACAATCTGCGCGAACTCGTGGACGCAACCGTGCACCTTATCGACAACCCGAAGGCCTCGATTGGGGAGCTCATGGAGTTCGTGAAGGGACCGGATTTTCCGGTGGGTGGCGTGGCCTACAACGTCAAGGATATCGAGCAGGCCTACGCGACCGGCCGTGGCTCCGTGGTCGTGCGCGGCGAGGCGGAAATCACAGAGAACAAGAAAGGTACCCCGCAGATAATTATCACGTCGCTCCCATACCGCGTGAACAAGGCGGACCTCATCATGAAGATGGCAGACCTTGTGCGCGAGAAAAAGCTCGACGGCGTTCGTGACCTCCGCGACGAATCCACGAAAGATATCCGCGTTGTCATCGACCTCAAACCTTCCGCACAACCGCAGGCAGTCCTGAACTACCTCTACAAACACACCCAGCTTGAGGACCCGTTCCATTTCAACATGGTTACCCTGGTGGACGGCGTGCCGCAGACGCTTTCATTGGACGGCATCCTCTCTAGTTTCATCGAGCACCGCAAGGACATCGTGAAGCGCCGCACGGAATTCAACCTTGCGAAGGCACGCGACCGCGAGCACATCCTCCTCGGGCTCACGAAGGCCCTAGACCATATCGACGAGATTATTGCGCTTATCAAGAAGGCAAAGGACGTGCCGACAGCACACGCCGAGCTGAAGAAGAAATACAAATTCTCCGACGCGCAGGCGAGCGCCATCCTCGAGATGCGCCTTTCCAAGCTCGCTGGCCTGGAGCGCAAGAAGATAGAAGACGAGCTCAAAGACGTGCAGAAGCTTATCAAGGAGTTTGAAGCAATCCTCAAATCAGGGGCGAAGATGCTCGGCGTCATCAAGGATGAACTGGTAACCGTCGCTGAGAAGTACGGCGATGTGCGACGCACGAAGATTGTAAAAGGCGGCGTGAAATCGATGTCTGCCGAGGACCTGGTGCCGGATGAGCCGGCGATGCTGACCTTGACGCATGCCGGCTACGTGAAGCGCACGAATCCGTCGGAATATAAAAAGCAGAAGCGCGGCGGCGTGGGCGTTATCGACCTTTCCACCAAAGATGAGGACTTTGTAACGCGCTTCGTTGAAGGGTCCACGCATGACACGGTACTTTTCTTTACTGATCGCGGAAAGGTGTATCGCACGCGGATGTACGAGATTCCCGAAGGCCGCCGCGCGACGAAGGGCAAGTCCATCATGAATGTGCTCCCACTCTCCGCCGACGAGCACGTAACCTCGGTTGTCATCGTACCGAAGAAAGGGGGAGTGGAGTCGTTCATGTTAGTAACGCAATGCGGCACCGTGAAGAAGGTGCAGGCAGATCATTTCGAGGACGTGCGGAGGAGCGGTATCATCGCCATCTCCCTCAAGGGTGCCGATCGGCTGATTGCAGCGCTTCCGGTGTCCGCCAAGGAGAGCATATCTCTGGTTTCTGCGAAAGGCCAGTCCATCCGTTTCAATGAGTCGGACGTTCGTGTGATGGGCCGCACCGCGGCGGGCGTGTGCGGGATGAAGATTGGCAGGGGAGACACTCTCGTTGGCGCGGACGTGATTCGCGACGAGAATGATTATCTACTTGTCGTAACCGACAAGGGCTATGGCAAGCGGACGCCGATCGTCGAATACAAGGTGCAGAAGCGCGCGGGGAGCGGCATCAAGACCGCGAATGTGACTGAAAAGACCGGGCCGGTTATCGCCGCGTGGGTCGTGAACGACGGAATGAGCGAGATGATTATCGCGTCGAAGAAAGGACAGGTCATCCGCACGGAGCTCTCTCAGGTGCCTCAATTAGGCCGCGCCACGCAGGGGGTGCGCGTGATGAAGCTCCGCCCGGGCGATGCTATCGCCGCTTTCACCGCTTTTTAATCCTATGGGTGTTCGCAGGGGTGAACGGTTAGCGAGAGAGGCAGCATCCGACTATAAATACAGTGTCGGCGACGAAGTGTGCATCAAGAGTATGCGGAAATCCGGTATCGTAACCGAACAGACCTACCAATTTCCAGGACAAAAGGCGTACTGGATACAATTAGATGACGGGAGCATGTGGTTTGCGACGGAGCGGCAGCTTGGCCCGTTATCTGAGTGCGCAGGGGAGCAGATATCCTTAGGATTTATGAAAGATGCCGAGTGGCTTGGTATGGTAGCGGCGCTTGTCATCGTCGGAGCGATAGCGTTCATGTTGTCGAAACAGTCGGGCCTCCGTCCACGCCTTGCGTAGTGAATCGGTTTTCGAATCCACATGCGCTCCGCGCTCCGGGGGCGCGGCGCGTTACTATAGGCACATGTTCCTCTCTCCTGCCGCCGCGGTCGATCACCTGCGCCTTGCGCCGGGCGTACGCGTCGGCGATTTTGGATGTGGTCCCGGCGAGCACGCGCTTCTCATCGCGCGGCGGCTCGGCGCACGCGGCGCCGTATATGCCTTCGAACGCCATCCGGACAGTGTTGCGGCGCTTGCCCGAAGGCGCGCAAGCGAGAACCTGCAGAACCTTTTTCCACTCCAAACCAACCTTGATAGCGGCATTCCGCTTAAGGACGGCCTTTTGGACGCGGCACTGGTTTCAAACACGCTCCACGCGCTTCAGGCGCGGGAGCGCTTCGTCTCGGAACTCTCGCGCGTACTCAATCACGCCGGCTGTGTGCTGGTGGTGGACTGGGCGCACTCGTTCGGCAACATGGGTCCGCCGGAAGGGGCGGTGGTCTATCCGGCGGATGCTGTCCGGCTCTTCCGCGCGCACGGTTTTACTGTGGGCGACATGCTACCAGCCGGAACCCACCACTTCGCCTTCATCGCGGCCAAACCGTAGCAAGATGAGGGTATACTGTACGGTATGAAACTTTTTCAGACGGGCGTCATCATTGCGTTCGTCATCTTCGCACTCATCGCAGTATTCGTGTTTGCGACGTTCTCGGGACGCGATAGCGAATCGGTCGGTGCGGTCGCAGTGTGGGGCACGCTTCCAAAGGACGTCTTTAACGACGTGCTGAAAGGCGCGGCAGAAAGCCGAGACGGATACAACAGCGTGACATACCGCGAGATTGCTGAGAGCGGATTCGTCCCTACTTTGGTCGAGGCGATTGCCGCGGGACAAGGGCCGGATCTCGTGCTCCTGCCATCGGACGCTTTGATTGCCGAGGCGGACAAACTGATTCCCGTCTCATACAGGACGGTTTCGCGCCGGACCTTTCAGGATTCGTTCGTCGAAGCCGGCGAGGTGTTTCTGACGGACGACGGCATTCTGGGCTTGCCATTTTCCGTGGATCCGTTCGTCACATACTGGAACCGGACGCTCTTCTCGGCGTCCGGCATCGCGCGTCCGGCACGCTACTGGGACGAGCTTGTTGATATCGCACCGGCACTTTCGCGCGCGACCACTGCCGGTACACTCACCCAGAGTGCAGTCGCGCTCGGCGAGTGGGGGAATGTTGCCTACGCAAAGGATATCTTCATCTCGCTCATCACGGGCCTGGGGAACCCTATCATTGAGCCGGACGGCTCGGGCGGATACCGGACGACGCTCGTATCCTCCGGAAGTGCCACGCCGGCGGAATCGGCGCTCCGTTTCTACACAGAGTTTTCCGACCCAAACAGGCAGGTTTATTCATGGAACCGCTCGCTTCCGGATTCCCGGAGTGCGTTCCTCGCGGGGACCTTGGCGATCTATCTCGCACCGGCAAGCGAGGCATTTACACTGCGCGCCGCGAACCCAAACCTGAACTTCGATGTCGCCGCGTATCCCGAAGTTCGCGGCGGCACGCGCGCAGTGCCGGCGCGCCTCTCCGCGTTCTCCGTGCCGCGTGGGAGCCAGAACCCGCGAGGCGCCTTGATGGTGGCGCTCCTTCTTTCGGGAGCGGATGCCCAAACGCGCCTGGTCGAGGCCACTGGGTTGCCTTCGGTCAGGCGGGACGTCTTGTCCTCTCAGCCGGAGAACCCGTATGAGTCAGTATTCCGCGACGCTGCTTTGAACGCGTTCTCGTTCCGCGACCCGAGTCCGGCCGCGACCGATGACATTTTCAAACGGATGGTAGAGAATGTCTCGAGCGGACGCTTGCGGATAACCGAAGCGGCCCAGAGCGCCCAGACGGAGCTCGAAGCACTCCTCCGGTAGCGGCTCTGGATATTCAGGATGCAGGGAAGATTACACGCTATGATGAAGGGTATATGAAACAGCTCATGACGCACCTCTCCGTCTTTTTTACATTCATTCTCATGCCGCGCTTTGCCGCCGCCGCCGAATGCCGCATCGGCGAGGGACTGTGCAATCCGCTCGCGTTCGGAACACTTGACGAGTTTCTGGTTCGTCTGCTCGGCCTGATTACGCAGATTGCGTTTCCTATTGTAGTGCTTTTCATCGTTTACATCGGTTTCCGGTTCGTGCAGGAATCTGCCGCGGGAAACGCCGACAAGATGAAGGATCTGCGGAACCTCTTCTTCTGGGCTATTGTCGGTGCGCTCCTCGTCCTCGGTGCGCAGGCCCTTTCGTTTGCCATCCAGGCGACGGTAGGCGAACTAACGCCGTAGGTATATGACGCTCACAAGCATCATAGGGCAAATAACGAATCTCGTATCGGCGTCCGTGCTGGTTTTACTCGCGCTCGCGCTCTTTTTCTTTCTCTGGGGCTTGGCACAGTGGATCCTGAATATGGCTGATACCGAGAAGCACAAAGAAGGTAAACAGCGAATGATCTGGGGGTTGGTGGCGCTTTTCGTTATTATATCGATCGGCGGATTAGTCGGCATCCTTCAGGGAACATTCTTCCCGTTTACCTCTCCGCACAGCGATGTCACGACCACCGACCTCGGCGTGCTTGAAAGGAACCCGATTGATTCCGGCGGCTCTCTTGAAGATTTTGATATAGCCGGGGTTGGCGATCATTCCGCCGCCGAGCCCACTGACGGCGCCTTCCGCCTGGTCGGGAGCGGCCCGCCCGCTCCGGCTGGAAGCGAAGGGTCAATAGAAACCGGCGGATTCTTCAATTTCTGTTTTTTGGGTCTTGGAAACCGGTGTCCTCATTCATTTCTTAGATTCTGACGCTCCCGTCTCTATCCACACGGCGAGGCATTTGGGCAGTAAAGAGGTCGAGCGGTGCTATACTATAAAAGTACCATTAATTACTAGTACAAATACGTAACCCTATGACTCTTTTCGGGATTTTAGACATCATTGCGGATCTCATCAACATCGCGACCCCTATCGTGGTGGCACTCGCGCTTCTCTACTTCTTCTGGGGACTGGCAAACTACATCCTAAACGCCAACAATGAAGAAGAGAAAAAGAAAGGACGCACCATCATGATTTGGGGTATCCTAGCGCTCTTCATCATGGTCTCCGTCTGGGGCATCATCAATGTTGTCCGCGATACATTTAACATTCAGGACAACACGATTACCGTGCCGGGGGTCGCACCGGACGGGATAACGTTCTAAGGAAGTGAACATGTCTCCTGAACGCAAGGAGACGGAAGAAGTGCGGCCGGCGGATGCGCTCGGCCGCCTTTCCAAACGAATAGAGAGTTCGCGAATCACGGCACTTATTGTCGGCGTCATCCTACTCTTTGCGGTGGTGTTCTTGGGCGGGCTCCTTTTCCGCGTTGGTACCGACGGCGGCAACATCCCCGACATCCCGAAAGTGGAAATTTAACAGCGGTATACTGAAACCATGGAACAACTTTCTCTTTTCATCGGAAACTTCGTCCGCCTTATCATAAATCCGCTCATTGGCCTCCTGTTCGCTTTGGCGCTCGCGTACTTCGTATGGGGCGGTGCGCAGTTTATTTTGAATGCGGGGAGCGAGGAGGGGAGGAAGAAGGGGAAGCAAGCCCTCTTGTGGGGGCTTATCGGCCTTTTCGTTATGGCGAGCGTATTCGGGATACTGCGTGTCGTTACTGCCACTTTCGGCGTTGCGTTGCCGTAAGGAGATAGAACTCTCTTTTATTTTGTGCTGGGGAGAGGACTCGGTCACAGGTTCTTTGCTTCGCAAAGCCCCGCGACCCCGCCTCGCCGACAAGCACTCATACCACACTTTGCAAGGTGTGGTATTCGTCTTGTATACCGCCTCCGGCCTTCTCGTCCTCCCCCTACGGCAAAATAATAGTCGAGCAATGTATGCACATTGCCCTCTTTTATTTTGTGCTGGGGAGAGGACTCGGTCACAGGTTCTTTGCTTCGCAAAGCCCCGCGACCCCGCCTCGCCGACAAGCACTCATACCACACTTTGCAAGGTGTGGTATTCGTCTTGTATACCGCCTCCGGCCTTCTCGTCCTCCCCCTACGGCAAAATAATAGTCGAGCAATGTATGCACATTGCCCTCTTTTATTTTGTGCTGGGGAGAGGACTCGAACCTCCACATCTTGCGATACGTGGTCCTAAGCCACGCGCGTCTACCAATTCCGCCACCCCAGCAGTATCGCTACATTAGCAAATTGATACCGCTTTGTCGTCACAAATAAATTTCCTGACGGAAATTTTTCGCCTTCCTGCGCCAAGGCAACAAAACTTGTTACGTAGCATGCCCATTATAATTAAATGAGTGAAATATGGACACGCCGTGTCCATATTTCCGAAGGAGGGTAGTGAGAAAGCTTTGCTTGCCGGACTATCCAGCTTCAGAAATAAAAAGTAGTCCTTTCGGACTTCGTTTTTCTCGCTCGTATCTAAAAGTGAACAAGTTCCTTTTGAATATTCTCTCGCAAAATGCCGCTCCTTGAGCGGCTACTTTTTGCTTCATTCAGTCTGTCCGCCCGGTAGGACTCGAACCTACAACCAACTGCTTAAGAGGCAGCTGCTCTACCATTGAGCTACAGGCGGAACCGAGAAGGATAACGGAAGTTTTACTTACATTATCTTCGAGGTGAACGCCTGCAAGATTTCTCTTACAGGCGACAACTCTCCACGAGGATAGCGCAAAGCGCGTAGTTTTGAAAGAGAGAAAAAGGAAGTTTATTTACTCTTTCTTAAACGAACAAAACTACTCGTGGGTGCATTCTGTTAGAATGCCCCGCCTGTATGAACCGCTGAAGGCGAAATCATACAGGCGGAATTTCGTTACTGTACCAAACTTCTTTTGAAATTTCTATCAGTGTGTTTATACAACCAAGCTCGAACTTATTTTATCAAAAATTCCTGAAAAAGAGGAGAGAGGCCGCTCGCTTCGCTCGCGGTATTCCCACCCTCACCGCGCCTTCGGCGCGGTGAGGGTGGGCAAAAAGAAAAGGGGGTGTGTTGGGGAAATGAATTTTTGCCCGCCGCCTGGCGTCGGCGCAAACTTTTTTCGGGCGGACGGGCTACAAAATCGGGAGGCGGACGGATTGAGATTACGAAAGCTCTTTTATTTTATCCACTAGCTTGTCTTTGTCCAATCCGCCAACAGAAAATAGCTCGCCGTTTACAATAATCCCGGGCGAGGACATGACACCATATTCTTGAACCATTTTTTGGCCTTCATCCGAAAGCATATCAATATATTCAATTTCCACATCAGGAAAATTGGGCTTGATTTCGTTTTCTAAAATTTCTTTTGCCGCGGCACAATGACTGCATCCGGGCGTTGATAATTCTTGTATTTTTACCCCGCCCTTTTTATTCTGTTGGTTATTCATAGTTTAATGAAGTACTAATTCTACGTTTAAGATGACCATAAGCAGAGCCGAATTTTTTCATTTGCGCCTCTCTGGACTGCGCATCTTTTTCCGACCTATATGCTTAGTAGTATACTAGCACAAACTCCTTTCCTGATCTTTTATGTTCTTCTATACGCTTGCATAAATTTCTGGTTGATCCGATATACAATTTCCCATTACTCATCTTCAATATGTATACATAACAAAATAAAAGGGCGGTGTTTACTTTACTCATAAGATTGCAAAAAGTTATCCAATAAATTATTCGCCTTGTCCCAATAGCCGCCGTTTATCGCGTCATTAAGTTCCTTTTGAAAAAATGGTTCAAGTTCCACTCCGCGCTCTTGCAATTTTTGCGCGAGCAAATTGAGCTTTTGCTCAATTTCCGGCGGAATTTCGTTCGCTTGTCCATTTTCTGTACTACCGCTATACTTTTGGTCGTCCAAAATTTTTGCTGGATACGCTTGAAAAATAGACGCGGCAACAATCTGCTCTTTGGTAATTTCTTCGGGATTGTAAATAACCCAGCCCGAATCGGTGCGCGGATCGGCGTCCGCCTGCACCACGCCCGGCAAGCCCATAACGGAATTAACCACGCTTGAACGGCAACCAACGCAAAACATATTCTTGATTTCCAAATCGACTTTGCGTAAATTGGTCCCCGCGACATTTGTGCCAGCAGGATTGTTGCCGCTTCCACCACTCAAAAGTAGTGCGCCGCCGATTACTGCTCCACTGATGATGATTGCCAGTGGAATAAGGAAATTTTTGCTCATACTAATTTTAGCATATTAAGATTTTGCCATATAGTCAAAATTACATTCCGAGAAAAACAAAAATGCCAAACATATACACGCTTGTTAAAATCAAAATCACTCCAGCAATTTTTTTCATGGTCTCTGCTTCATCAATCATTTTTCTGAAAATCGTTTGTTTACCAAGCCCCACAAGAATAGTCGCGCCAATGAGAAAGAATGCCTGGAACAGCGCAAAAATTGCAAAGCTTGCAATACTCAGAAAAAATTGACCGCCAACAAACGGAAAGAAAACAAGCGGCAAAAATATGGGCAAGAAACAAGAGAGGCCGCCCGCGCCATAAACAACGCCAAAGCCGAGCAAACTTGCGATGTGGGAATTGCCGGCACTCGCTTTGTTCACCGAGTCCTTGAAGCGGGAAATAAAATCAAGTTCAAGCGATCTACCGCGCAAGAGCATAACTCCCAAAATCAAAATGAGAGCGGCGATAGCAAGTTTTAACTGCGGCGCGTATGCCGCAAGAAATGTGCCAGCAGTCGCAAATAGAAGCCCAAGCACGAGGTAAAAACCGACAACGCCAAACGAAGCAATCGCTCCGAGCTTTGCGCTTTTGAGGGCGGACACATTTTGATTTTTCGTATTCAAGCCAAGATAAAACGACATATAGGCGGGCAGTACCGCCAAAGAGCAGGGGCCGAAATTCACCATAATGCCAGCAAGCGCGGCAAAAGCAAAAAGTCCGAGCGTGGAAAAAACAGCGATATTGTTTGCCTGTGGCACTACGAAGCCGTAAAAAACTTTCCAGCCGAATATCGTGGCAAC
>JBHHWQ010000010.1:0-18788 GCA_046756605.1 Minisyncoccia bacterium
AAGGCAATCTTTTTAAGCGCGACATCATCGAAAGGATTATCATTCCCCGGTGAAAATCCGAGTGGTTGGAGGAACGGATATGTTTCTTGATACGCTCCTATAATATTTGCTACACACTCTTGTATTTCGAGGAATAATTTTTTAGTGTCCTCCGGAAACTCACCTTGTTCAGCGGTGCGATTAATAGTTACCCAATCATCTTCAGTAAGTTCTCTTTGCTCCCATTCCTTTTCGTAAGGGTCTGTTTCATGGATTATGAACTTTTTTGTGAATACTTCCATTGCTAGGTTGTAACATTTTTATTATTAAATGTCAATACTTAACCCCTGTAATCACCTTAGGTATGGAAAGAAGGTGGAGGTATAATGCGCCCACATGTCTTTTTTCGCTCCACGGCTCGGTATCGATCTCGGCACCACAACGACCCTGGTGTATATACCCGGTAAGGGCGTGGTTTTGAACGAGCCGTCTGTGGTCGCTATCTCCCAGAACGACCGCTCGATTTTAGCTATCGGAAGCGAGGCGAAAGAGATGATTGGACGTACTCCCGAATCCATCATCGCGTACCGACCGATGAAAGATGGTGTTATTGCCGACTATCGCGTGACGGAAGCGATGCTCCGCTACTACATAAAGAAAGCTCTCGGCCGGTGGAACCTTTTCCGGCCAGACACCATCGTGTCGGTGCCGGCCGGCGTGTCCTCTACCGAACGGCGGGCGGTGGTCGAGGCGGCGCTCCGTGCCGGAGCCAAGAACGCCTTCGTCATCAAGGAGCCGATTCTCGCTGCCATTGGTGCCGGCATCCCCATTCATGAGCCCAGAGGCCACATGATCGTGGACATCGGCGGCGGCACCACGGATTCAGCTGTGATTTCGCTCGGCGGCATTGTCGCGGCAACGTCCGTGAAGTGCGCGGGGAACCGCATCGACGGGTCTATCGCCGACTATATAAAGAAAACCTACAACCTCGCGATTGGCGACAAAACCTCAGAAGATATCAAGATAGATATTGGCTCGGCGGTTCCTCTGGAAGAAGAGCTGACCATGACAATCAAAGGGAGGGATATCGTTTCGGGCCTGCCGCGGACTGCCTCTATCGGCACCAACGAAATCGTGCGCGCCGTCCAGCGCGAACTTCGAGAGATGATCAAGGCCATTCGGAACGCCCTCCAGGAAACACCGCCGGAATTGGCCGCTGATATCATCGACTACGGCATTATTATGACCGGCGGCACCAGTCAGCTCCGGCACCTGCCGGAGCTGGTGTTCCGCCGCACGGGCGTGCCTGCAACATTAGCGGATGAGGCGGCGTTTTGTGTTGCGAAGGGCACGGGAATCGCCTTGGAACACCTCGACACCTATAAGAAGACAATGGCCACGAAATAAAACCCAGCACGTGCCGGGTTTTATTTAATAATCGCCCTCGTTTGCTATTCTACCCACCTCTCGTATTGAACGGAACAGTCCAACCGTAGCGCTCAGTAATGTAGCGGCGACAATAGTTCCGATCACCAGCCCGAAGTCTCCTGTCAGTTCGCCGGATTCGTTTATTGTGTCCACGAGATTGTATTTCTCCGCGGCGTATGCACCACCTGATGCGCCGAGTAAGGTTAACAGGGGGAAAACTATCATGTTCCGCGCAAGTATTGGATCTGTTTTTCTTATGAATCGCTCGTTAGCGAAACTTCCTTCTTTATTTGGCATAGTAGTATAGATTAAGAATTGATAACATAGCTATCATATCATATTTCGTATGTGTTGTCAATTCATCATATGGACGTTGTTGAACAGTTAGAGAAAACGAAGAAGTGTGCGCACACGCACCTTTTGCGCACGGACAGAGCCGATACGGCAAGGCGCCTGCGGGACATGCTTCTGAAAGAAGCATCAACGGCGGATATCTACATTACGTCATGCGGAGCACTTGGCGTCGATGATGCGCGCGCAATTACAGATTTCGCTTCCTTAAAGCCCGTCGGTAACCGGAAGTATGTGATTGTTGAGGCGGGAAGCATGACGCCGCAGGCGCAGAACGCGCTCCTCAAGGCCGTCGAGGAAGGCGTTGGGCATTCTACTTTCTTTTTTATCGTGCGGCCGGGCGTTCCCGTACTCCCGACCCTTGTCTCTCGTTGTACGGTTTTGAAAGAGAGGGAACAGAGAATGGAGAGCAGAGAGCAGGGAGAAGTGTTTCTGAAGATGCCGTACGCGGAGCGGCTGAAGGCGGCAGAGAAACTTGCGAAGGACTCGGACCGCGAGGGCGCGCGCGAACTGGTGCGGGCACTTCTTGCGCTCGCCGCATCGAAAAAATTCGATGCGGCGAAACTGCGCGACCTCCTTGACGCCGACCAGTACCTCGCGCTTTCCGGCTCGTCGCCGAAAAGTATCATCGGCCATCTCGCCCTTGTGTTGTAGCCCTTCTTTGTCCTTTTCCCTTTATTCTTTATAATGGACGCATGGCATACAATCTGAAAGAACTCAAAGAGGGAATCGGGGAGACGAAAGTATGGTTCACGGCCGAGCTCGCCTCACTCCGGACCGGGCGCGCCACGCCGGCCTTGCTCGACGGCGTGCAGCTCGAGGTTTACGGAAATCGAATGAAGCTGGACCAGGTGGCAAGCATCTCCGTGGAAGACGCACGCACACTCTACGTAGCCCCGTGGGACATAGAGCAGGTAAAGCCCATCGAGAAAGCCGTCACACTAGCGAATCTTGGTGTATCAGTTGGCGCCGATGAGAAGGGCGTTCGGGTGTCGTTTCCGGAACTGACAGCAGAGCGCCGCGAACAGCTCGTAAAACTCCTTCGGGGGAAACTTGAGGACGCGCGTATCGCGGTTAAGCAGAAGCGCGCGGATGCGATGGAGGGGATTGAAAAAGCGAAAAAAGCGGGAGATTTGAGCGATGACGAGGCGCGGGACGCAAAAGCGGACGCCCAGGAGCTCGTCGACGCGGGCAATAAAGCGCTTGAGGAGGCGGCAGAGAAGAAGGAAAAAGAGCTTGGGGGATAAGAAAGGGTGCTCGCCAGTATGCATACTGGCTCGCTATTATGAAATAGTATGACCATTTTGATTTTTATTGCCGTTTTGTTATTGCTCATCATCGGGCATGAGTTCGGGCATTTCATTGCAGCCAAACGCGCGGGGATGCGCGTCGATGAATTCGGCATCGGCTTCCCGCCAAAGGCCTTCGGAAGACGTTTTGGTAACGGCGAAACAGAGTACTCCGTGAATTGGCTGCCGTTTGGCGGCTTCGTAAAGATTTTCGGCGAGGATGCCGAAAACAGCACCGCGGCGGACCCGCGAGCATTCTCAAACAAACCCGCCGTCGCACAAGCCGCGGTGCTGTTTGCCGGCCCTTTCATGAACGTCGTTCTTGCGTTCGTCCTTTCGGCGGCGGCGTTCACAGTTGGTACAGTGGCGGTTATTGATGAAACAAACGCGCAGTACCTTTCCGACGAGCCACGGACACTCGTCGGGGGCGTACTATCCGAAAGCCCGGCCGAGGCCGCCGGTGTTCGTGCTGGTGACGAAATACGCGCGGTGTCGAACGGAACCGACACCTTTGTGAACATTCATCCCGAAGAGCTGGCCCGACGGATTTCGGAAGCCCCTGGTGCGGTTGTACTGACGTTGGTACGCGACGGGGAAACCCTGCAGACGGAAGCGACACCCGTTCCCGGGTTAGTCGCAGACGAGCCCGAGCGCCGTGCCATCGGCATCGCGACCGCCTTAGTTGGCGGGGTAACATACCCGCCGCACGTAGCGCTCTGGAAAGGGCTCGAAGACACGGCAGGTGATTTCGTGTTTGTACTTGGTGCGCTCGGGGCGCTCGTCGCGGACAGCGTAACGTTTTCCGCCGATGTGTCGAACCTCGCCGGCCCCGTGGGTATCGCGACCTTGACGGGGGAAGCCGCTTCTTTCGGGCTCGGTTCGCTCCTCTCGTTTGCCGCACTCCTTTCCATCAATCTCGCCATCATTAACCTCCTGCCGTTCCCGGCTTTGGACGGCGGCCGGTTGTTGTTCCTTGGAATTGAGACAGTTTCGAGGCGCCGCATTCCGTCTGGTGTCGCGCAGGCGGTAAACGCCGGCGGCTTCGCTGTTCTTATCCTTCTCATGATTGTTGTAACCGTAGGTGATGTTGCCCGACTGTTGGGCTAGCACACCAATAAAAGAAAAATAAAAGAAGTCCGACTTCTTTTATTTTTCTAGAGTGATTTTTTCTCGCTCTTGAGAAACGTGCCTCTGAACGTATTCTTCGAGCATAGTTTTTGAATCACGCTTGAAGTCGTGCGCATTTTTGAAAAATATTCTGAGTAAATTCCCTTCTTTTTGAATAAGTGGGGGGAATTCTCCACTCCCGTACGCACCCATACTTGAAAAGTTATATTCCACACCCCACTGCCATGTCTTCTCGAATTCTTTTACTGCTTTTGATAATCCACCAGGATAAAGTTCGAACGTGTTCTTTACCATTACATACGAGGCGAGCCATCGGAGATCAGCGTCGTCATTTACAGCACGCGCTTTATACCCGCCTTGAAACAAGCTGCCCTTTTCGTTGTACCTCGCGTTCGCGTATGCAGACATGCTTCCGCAGAGCCGTTGCATGAACTTTGCAATCCCACCTTCCTTGATTTCCTGAACGATAAGATGGAAATGGTTCGGCATCAATGTATACGCCCAGAGTCCAATGAGCGGCTCCCTCTCTGGCCAGCTTGTCGGCCAGAGAGGGAAGCTCGTGCGTTCAATAGTGGTGCGCCAATTTTGATCCTGATGTTGAGTGTTCAGGTAGTAAAGGATTAGTAGGAAATTTTTCCTATCAGTATCATCTCGAACTATCGGTAAACCGCGTGCTCCACGCTTGATGATGTGCATCACGGATCCGACGTCATGTGGTTCTACTCGCATAAATAAAAGAAGTCCGACTTCTTTTATTTTATCATGGGGTTTTGTGGAGCTATTTTCAAGGGTACAATGGCACCACACTGCATTATGCGTCAATCTCAACTTTTCACTAAAACTCGCCGCGAGGCCCCGAAAGACGAGGTCTCAAAAAACGCACAGCTTTTGATACGCGCCGGATATCTACATAAGGAAATGGCGGGCGTATATAACTTCCTGCCGCTTGGGCTGCGTGTGTTCAATAAAATCGCAGATATCATCCGCGAAGAGATGAATGCCGTCGGAGGTCAGGAGTTGTTTATGTCAACCCTGCAAGGGAAGGATGTATGGGAACCAACGGAGCGTTGGGACTCCGAATCGGTGTCTAACATTTGGTTCAAAACAGAACTTGCCAGCGGCACTGAACTGGGGCTCGCGTTCACTCACGAAGAGCCGATTACGCGCATCATGGCGAACTATGTTTCGTCGTACAAAGATCTGCCGCTGTATGCATATCACATTCAGAACAAGTTTAGGAATGAAGTGCGTGCCAAATCGGGCATATTGCGCGGACGCGAGTTTTTCATGAAAGACCTATATTCCTTTTCCCGAACCCAAGAAGAACACGAAGCGTTTTATGAGCAAATGAAAGACGCGTACATGAACGTGTTCAAGCGTGTGGGTATCGGCGCGCAAACGTATACCACTGTTTCAAGCGGCGGAAGTTTCTCGAAATATTCATATGAATTCCAAACGGTCTGCGCCGCCGGTGAAGATACGATCTTTATCGATGAGAACAAGAACCTCGCTATCAACAGTGATGATTTCAATGAGGAAACATTAAAAGATTTCGGATTCGAGACCGATAAATCAAAACTGAGGGAAGAGAAATCGATTGAGGTTGGCGACATCTACTCTCTAGGGACACGTTTCTCTGAGGCGTTGGGGTTGAGATTCAAGAATGAAAACGGTGTGGAGCAGCCGGTGGTGATGGGCTCCTACGGCATTGGTGTCGGGCGTCTCTTGGGTACCGTTGTCGAGGTGTTTGCCGATGAAAAGGGTATTGTGTGGCCGGAATCGGTCGCGCCGTTTACGTATCACCTGGTCGAACTCTCACAAGGCGACGAAAATATCAAAACAATGGCGGAAGGGCTGTACGAAGCGATGACCGAGCGCGGCATCCACGTTCTGTATGACGACCGCGACACATCCGCCGGCGAGAAGCTCAATGACAGCGACCTTTTAGGCATTCCGTACCGCGTCGTGGTAGGAAAGAAGACGACACCGGACGCGTTCGAGGTCGTGCGTCGCCGCGGCGGCGAGACGCTTTCCATGAGCCGCGAGGAACTGCTCGCATAAGCCGGTCTTTTTGTCCCGCCAGGGCCACGGGGTATACTGTGGCCTAGTTATGGTGCCACGGCTTCCTGAAAGGATATCCGAGCGGTTTTCCCGCTCTATCGGTATCGACCTCGGTACGGCGAACACGCTCGTTTATGTCCGTGGGAAGGGAGTCGTCATATCGGAACCGTCGGTGGTCGCGGTGAACCAGAAGACAGGACAGGTCGTCGCGGTAGGCAGGGAAGCAAAGGCGATGCTCGGCCGCACACCTGGACACATCACTGCAATCCAACCCCTCGTCGAAGGCGTGGTGTCGGACTTCGAGGTGACCGAGGAGATGATCGCGTACCTCATCCAAAAAGCGCAGGGGCCGAAGCGCCCGCTCCTGGGGCCGCAGGTGGTAATCGGCGTGCCCTCCGGCATCACGAACGTCGAGGTGCGTGCGGTCAGGGATGCGGCGCGAAACGCCGGCGCGCGCGAGGTGCTTATCGTTGAGGAGCCGATGGCGGCGGCCCTGGGCGCGCGGCTTCCAGTGCACGAACCCATGGGGACCATGATCATCGACATCGGCGGCGGCAACACCGACATCGCGCTCATCTCGCTCGGCGGTATCGTGCGCTCGAAGAATGTCCGAATCGCCGGGGACACCTTAAACCAGGACATAGCCGGTTACATCAGGAACGAGTTCAAGATACTGATCGGTGAGAAGACCGCGGAGGATGTGAAAGTTGCAGTCGGGAGTGTCCTCAAACAACCAGTACCGCTCCAGACGACTATCCGCGGTCGGGACCTGGTAACAGGGCTCCCACGGGAGATTGTGGTAACTGACGCGGACGTCCGCGAGGCCATCGCGGTTTCAGTAGCCGCTATCATCGAGGCCGTAAGGGAGGTATTGGAAACCGCGCCGCCTGAAGTAATTTCCGATGTGATGAAGCAGGGCATTTACATGACCGGCGGCGGTGCTCTTTTGCGCGGACTTCCTGAGCTTTTTGCTGAGGAACTCAGGGTTCCGATACACATTGTGGACGATCCACTCACTACCGTAGTGCGCGGCACTGGTATGGTGCTCGAAGATACCGGTAAGTACAAAGCGGTCCTGGTGGACGACGAAGAGTATGCGTTCCCAATCGCGTAGTGTCCGGCCGAAAAACGTCGGGGCGTTCGTACTTTACGCCGCGCTGGCGCTTGTCTTCGTCCTCGGCATCGTTTTTTCCAACACACTCTTTTCACTTTTCAGTGCGCTTCCGGGCATCTTTTCCGAGGAGCCCGCTGGCGAGTATGCACTTTTACCGCGGGAACTTCTCGCATCTCGGCTGGCAGACGCTGAAGCCGCGCTTTCGCGTGTGCACTACCAATCGGTCATCACGGAAACGTTGATTGCCGAGAACAGGCGACTCCGGCGTGAACTGGGCTTTTTGGGGCCGGACTTGACCGGTATCGGGCGCGTGGTCGTGGCACCCCCGCGCACCCACTACGATACGCTCCTGGTTGCGCTCTCTGACGACAATACAGTTATGGAAGGGGACCTCGCACTTTTCGAGAGCGTTCTCGTCGGCAGGGTGGTAAAAACCGGCGGCGATGCCGCGCTTGTTGAGCTTTTTACTGCGCCCGGCATTACGTTTGACGTACGGGTCGGCGAACCCGCCGCCATCGTCGTCGCGCATGGCGTGGGCGGCGGCGCGTTCGTGTTCGACGTATCAAGCGATGTGACGCTTGCGCTTGGCGCGGCGGTCGTCTCCGCGACCCATGAGGCGCGGTTGATGGGGACCGTCAAGCGTGTTACCGCCGACCCAGACCGCACGACCGCACGCGTACACGCCGCCGCACCAGCAGCACCAGCCAACATACGCTTCCTGGAATTCGTCCGTCCGACGCCTCGCGCGGTTCCTGACGGCCTATGATACGCATTCCGTTTTTCTTCGCGTTCTTTGCAAGCGTCTTTTTCGCGCCATGGTGGATGATGGCGGCGCTCGGCATCCTTATGATTGCCTATTTCGAGGCATACCTTTCCGTGCTCTTGGGCACGCTTCTTTTTGACGCGCTTTTTGGCACGCCGGTGCCGTTGCTTTTCGGTATCGCGCACATGTACACGTACATGTTTGTGGCGCTGATACTGCTCGCCGTCCTTCTGCGTCGCCGTTTGTTAGAATGAATTACGGATGCCAATCAGGAGGAAAAAACGCTACCAGGCGATAGAGCCGGACGAGATACTTATCGACGCGGAGAACCTGCCCGGGTTCGACTCAACGCGGCTCGAGGGCCGCATTGAACGGCCCATCGAGCCGCGTGCCTACCGCGCGTTTCTCGCTATAGCGCTCGTGCTCGGCCTCGTCTTTGTCGGCCAGCTTGTCCGATTGCAGGTGGTCGAGCACGCGGCGCTCGCCGCGCGCGCCGAGGCGAACCGTTTGTCCGAAACGCTTATCATCGCCGAGCGCGGCAAGATTACGGACCGCGCCGGCGTGCCGCTCGCACTCAACGATCCGGACCCCGACGCCGGGTTCTCGCGCCGCGTGTACCCGCTGAAAGAGGCGGCGGCACACCTGGTCGGGTATGTGTCGTACCCGAAGCGCGATTCGAACGGATATTGGTTTGAGGAGACGCTCTCTGGCCGCGCTGGTGTTGAAAAGGCATTCCAGGAATCGCTTACCGGCGAAAATGGCGCCGAGATACAGGAAACCGACGTGAAGGGAGACACGGTTTCCGGGTCTGTTATTCACGCGCCGCAGAGCGGCGAGGATCTCACGCTCTCGATAGATGCGGGGCTTCAAGAACGGCTCTATGCAATGCTTGGGGAACGCGTCGAAGGCACGTCATTCTTGGGCGGCTCTGGCGTCATTATGGACATCCATACGGGCGAGGTGTATGCGCTTGCCAGCTATCCGTCGTTTGATCCGACGCTGGTTTCTCTAGGCGAGGATTCGGAAGCGATCGCGCGTTATGTTTCCGATCCGGCTTCGCCATTCCTTGACCGCGCCATTTCTGGGCTTTATACACCCGGGTCCGTGGTCAAGCCATTCGTCGCGGTTGCCGCGCTTGAAGAGGGAACCATCGACCCCGAAAAACAGATACTCTCGACCGGCTCCATTTCCATACCGAACCCGTACGACCCGACGCTTTCGACTGTTTTCCGTGACTGGCGGGCGCACGGATGGGTGGATATGCGCCAGGCGCTGGCGGTGTCTTCGGACGTTTATTTCTACGCGGTCGGCGGGGGCTACGAAGACCAGCAGGGCCTTGGCATCTCGACCATCGAGCGGTACATGCATCGATTCGGCTTTGGTGTGTCGTCTGGCATCGCCCTTTCAAGTGAAGCGTCCGGCATCGTACCGAACCCAGACTGGAAGGCCGAAACGTTTGGCGGTGAACCTTGGTTTTTAGGTAACACATACCACACCGCTATCGGGCAGTACGGGTTTCAGGTAACAGCGCTTCAGCTGGTGCGTGCGACGGCGGCGCTTGCAAACGGCGCGTTCATGGTGGCACCGACCCTGGAGAAGGGAGCTGAAGGTGCGCGCACGCCGGTCAATATACATGAGGAAAACCTCGCGGTAGTGCACGAAGGTATGCGCCGCGCGGTGACCGAAGGCACCGCAGCGGCGCTCGCGCTTCCGGACATTGCAGTCGCGGGAAAAACCGGCACCGCGGAGGTTGGTGCGAAGAATGAGTTCATCAATTCAGTGGTCATCGGGTTCTTTCCGTATGAGGCGCCCCGCTTTGCGTTCGCCGTTATTATGGAGCGAGCCGAGGCCGGCACGACCGCTGGCGCACCCTTGGTGATGAGGAACACCCTCACGTGGATTGCCGCCGAGCGGCCAGAGATGTTCGAATAGCGCTTAAACTGCTCCTCATCTGGGAGCATTGTGGATTGAATTGCGCAGATGCCGTATACTGTCTGGCTAGCCATATGCCTGCGAAAAAAACCCCGCCGCAGACGCAAAAAGAGGAGGAGCAGTTCCTGACCCAAGAAAAATTTGATGCACTCAAGGAGGAGCTGGAACACCTGACGACAACAGTGCGTAAGGAGATCGCAGAGAATCTCGAGTATGCGCGCTCATTGGGCGACCTCTCCGAAAATGCAGAGTACCAGGCCGCACGCGATCTTCAGGCGGCGACTGAAGAGCGTATCCGCCGGCTGGAGCATCTCGTGAAATCTGCGACCATCGTCTCGGAAAAGAAGAAGGGCGTGGTGGGTTTCGGCTCCAAGGTAACCATCTGCAAGAAGGGCGACAAGGACGAGCATACGTACACCATTGTCGGGAGCGAAGAGGCCGATATGCGCGAATGCAAACTCTCGCACCTCTCGCCGTTGGGCGAGGCGCTGATGGGTCGCAAGAAAGGGGAGAAGTTCGGCTTCAAGACGCCGAGCGGCATGCAGGAGTACACTATTATTGATATTGTGTAGCCGGCGTGTTCCGACGAAACCGGAATGGTGAGGTATAATGGCTCCGTTTTCTCACCCTTCCTGAAAGAAACATGTTCTGGCTCGACCGGGTTTTCAATGAAGCGAGCGTTGTGCTCAAGGATAAAATCGCATCCGGCGAAACCCTTTTGATACGCGACGAAAAAACCGCGTCTGGCAGAGTGCACGTGGGGTCTCTGCGGGCACTCGCGCTTCACGCGGCGCTTGCAGAGCGTCTTGAAGAGGCCGGTATCCCGCACGCGTTCAAGTACGAGATAAACGACTATGATGTGATGGATGGCTTGCCGATGTATCTTGACAAGGAAACATTCGAGCCGCACATGGGAAAGATCCTCTACTACGTGCCGTCGCCGGACCCGGCGAAAGCGAAAAATTATCCAGATTACTTTGGAGACGAATACCGCGGCGTTATTGAGGAGCTCGGCTACCATCCGGAGTTCTATAAATCAAGCGAGCTCTATCTTTCCGGAAAGATGGACGAACCCATACGGCTTGCGCTCGAGCATCACGACGTGGTGCGTGATATTTACAAGAAGGTATCGAACGGATTACGGCCGACCGACTGGTACCCGCTTTTTGTTGTATGTGAATCATGCGGTAAGGTCGGTACCACGCGTGTGAACGAGTTCGACGGCGAGCAGGTCACGTACACTTGCGAGCCGGCCGCGGTCGAATGGGCGGCGGGGTGCGGGCACCAGGGAAAGGTATCGCCGTACGGCGGAAAAGGGAAACTGCCGTGGAAGCTTGAATGGGCGGCTAAGTGGCTGGTGCTCGGCGTCGATATTGAAGGTGCCGGGAAAGACCACTATTCAAAGGGTGGCGCGCGGGATGTTGCCGAACATGTATCGCGCGAGGTATTCCACTACGAACCGCCGTTCGGTGTGCCCAACGAGTTCTTTCTGGTCGGCGGGAAGAAAATGTCTTCATCCAAGGGCGCGGGCTCATCGGCGCGGGAAATAGCTGACTTGGTACCGCCGCATATCCTGCGCCTGGCGCTCCTCGCCAAAGACATCAACAAGCAGACCAATTTCGACCCATCAGGCGACACCATCCCGCTCCTTTTTGACCAGTATGACCGCCTTGCAGAGCATTACTGGCAGGGCAATGAGGACGATGACGAGACACGGCTCTTTCGCTTCGTCCACCCGAAAGAGGCAGAAAAGCTTTTCACGCCGCGGTTTCTTCCGAAGTTCTCGCTCGTCGTATTCGTGGTGCAAATGCCGCATCTCAATCTCGAAAACGAAGCGGCGCGCCTCAAGGGCGCGCCGCTTACCGACGACGATCGGGAGGAGCTCGCTCTCCGCGCCGAATACGCGAGGCGCTGGCTCGCCATCGCGGACGAATCATACCGGTTTGAGCTCGCCCTTGGTGCGCCTCCGGAAGCTACACACACGTTCACTGACGGACAGAAATCGCTCTTGAAACAGGTACTGGCATACGTGGAAGAACATGAACAACTCGACGGGCAGGAACTACACACGGCGCTCCACGCCATACGCAAGGAGAGCGGCATTGAACCGAGCGAATTCTTCAGCGCGCTCTACCTCTCGTTTCTTGGGAAGCCGTCAGGCCCGAAAGCCGGGTGGTTCCTTTCAGTTCTCGACCGGAACTTCCTTATTAACCGTCTGAAAGAAGTGGTATCTTGAAGGTATTAACAAGATAAACATCAATCTATGTCACGAGAAATACTCACCAGACGTTCAATGCTCTGGGGTGCAGGGGGAACCGCGCTCTTCAGTGGCAGTTCATGGCTCGAGGGGCGTTTGGACCAGGACTGGGGCGAATGGAACGAGTGGGCAATAGCCGGTTCCGTTGCTCTCATAGTTCTCGGTTTCCTTTTCGGCGGCCCGAAGCCGAAAGTACATACTCCCACCGATTCCAAGCCCAAATCTCTGAAAGAGGAACCATACGTAGCGCCACACAGCAGACCCGACCACCACAGACCATTTCCATGGTCATAGCGTAAGAAATAGCGCGTCAAAACACGTGTTTTCAAAAACCCCTGCTCGTGGCGAGGGGTTTTTGAAATATGGCTTCGTGGATAATCACCTATGTTATTCAGATGTCCGACATCCGAATATTAGCAGGTGGGAATAAGTGTAGTAAGGAGGTGTGGATAAGAAACCATAAGGTGGGGAAGAGTGGCATATAATAGTCCTCAGGTGGGAAAAAGTGGGAAACGCGCTTTTCGGGCCAGTTTCCGGCTCCACAAGAAACATGCTGATAGGAGAATACGTGCACACAATTGATCCGAAGAAACGCCTGTCGCTTCCCGCGAAATTCCGCAAGGAACTGGGCAAATCGGTCATTGTGACGCGCGGCTTGGACCAGTGTCTCTTCGTGTTCCCACCTGCTTCATGGAAGAAGCTGGTCGAGAAGTTCGGCGAGCTTTCGTTCGGCTCAGCGGAGACACGGAGCTTCAATCGTTTTATGCTCTCGGGCGCCGTTGAGTCGGAAGTTGATTCGGCAGGGCGCATCCTGCTCCCAGAGTTTCTCAAGGGGTTTGCGGGGCTCAAGAGCAAAGTGGTCCTCGCCGGAGTTAACGACCGCGTCGAAATATGGGATGAGAAGCGCTGGAAGTCCTACAAGGCGACCATTGAGTCCCAAGGCGATGCCATCGCCCAAAAGCTCGGCGAGGTCGGTGTGCTCTAGCCATGAAGGAAGAGCACGAGAGCGTTCTTTTACACGAAGCCGTTGTCGGACTGAACCTTTCCGAAGGAGATGTCGTCATAGATGCGACACTCGGCCTCGGCGGGCACAGCGCAGAGATCGCGCGAATTGTAGGGAAGCGAGGCGTGGTTTTGGGTATCGACGCCGACAGCCAGTCCCTGCAGAAAGCAGAGACGCGCCTTAGGGACGCGCCGGCCACGATGCGCTACGCGCTCGGCAACTTCCGCGACATCGACGCGCATGTGCATGCCGCCGGTATCACGCACGCACAAGGGGTGCTTTTCGATCTTGGGTGGAACGCATCCCAACTTGCCGCTGGACGGGGGTTCAGCTTCCATGCATCTGATCCGTTGGTCATGACGTACGCGTCCAAACCTGACACCACGACCGCCGCGACAGTCGTGAATACGTGGCGGGAGGAAGACCTCAAGGAAATCCTCCGCACACTCGGCGAGGAACGTTACGCTGGCCGCATCGCCTCCGCGATCGTTACCGCGAGGAAAGACGCGCCGATAGCGCGCGCGGACGAGCTTGCGGGCATCGTCGAGCATGCGGTTCCGGCCGCGTATCGACGCCGGAAGACGCATCCAGCAACGAAAACGTTTCAGGCGCTCCGCATGGTAGTGAACGGCGAGCTCGCTTCGCTCGAGGCCGCGCTTCCGAAAGCGCTCGCGCTGCTCGCGCCACACGGACGGCTTGCTGTTATCACTTTCCACTCGCTCGAGGACGGACTGGTGAAGCGAATATTCAGACGCTTCGCGAACGAAGGCACGGCAACGCTCATTACCAAGAAACCCGTTGCTCCGACGCGTGAAGCGGTTCGCCAGAATCCCCGCGCCCGAAGCGCAAAACTGCGCATCATTGAAAAAACATGAATACAACCCGACGCAATCGCACTATGACATTCGCCTTGGAACGCAAGGTCTTTTTCGGCGTCGGCGTCCTTATCCTCGCGCTCGCGCTTCTCTACACCTACTTTGTTGCTTTTTCCATAGCGTACGTTGTAGAGCGCGAAGAGCTTTCGCACAAAGCCGCGGTCGTCTCAGAAGAGGCAGTCCGGCTGGAAAAGCGCTATTTAGAGCGCTCGCAGGGAATAACCGAACTTTCAGCCAGAAGTTTAGGACTGGTGCCGGCGGAATCGCGGATATTCGTCGAACGGCAGACGCTTTCCCTGCGCGATGGGGAATAGTGAAGGATAAAAGACGGGTATGCGCGCCCAGTTTACGAACCGCATCCGTGTCATAGCAGTCCTCGTTATCCTTGTCGGTCTGTTTTTCGGATATCGCCTATACATACTTCAGGTCGTGAACGGCAGCACATTCCGCGAGCGAGCCGAAGAGCAGTATGTTGCGCCGAGCGCGAACTATTTCGACCGTGGCGCCATCCTCTTTACCCCGAAAGACGGGCTCCCGTTCTCCGCGGCAGGGATAGACGCCGGCTTCACACTCGCTATCGTCCCGGACGAGGTCGTGCGGCCCGCTGAAGCGTACGAGACACTTTCGCGATACGTTGAGCTTGATAGTGCAGAATTTCTGGCGAAAGCCGCAAAGAAAGGCGATCCGTACGAAGAGCTCACGCGGCGCGTGCCGACCGAAGTCGGCAATGCCATACGGGAGGAAGATATTCCCGGCGTGCGGCTGTATCGCGAACAGTGGCGCACGTACCCGGCTGGCACTGCCGCAGCGCACACCATCGGCTTCGTGGGCTATGGCGCGAGTGACACGCTCTCCGGACAGTACGGGCTGGAGCGTTTCTACGACGAAGCACTCACAAAACCGGACGCGGGCCTTTACGTGAACTTCTTTGCAGACATATTTACCAACGTCCGTTCACGTTTGTTCGATGCGTCCGCACCGCCCGGCGCGAACGTCGTTACCTCCATCGAGCCGACCACGCAAGCGTTCCTGGAAGACCTGCTCCAGCGCTACCAGGACACATGGCACGCCGAAGAAGGCGGAGCTATCATCATGGACCCGCACACAGGCGCTATCATCGCGCTCGCCGCATTCCCGACCTTCGACCCGAACGATGTCTCGTCCGCCGATCCAGCGGCGTTTGCAAACCCTCTGGTGGAGCGCGTGTACGAATTCGGATCCATCATGAACCCTCTGACGGTTGCCGCCGGCATCGATGCCGGTGCCATTACACCCGAGACGACGTACAACGACCGTGGATACGCGGTTTACGACGGCGCGCGCATCTCAAACTTTGACGGCAGGGGGCGCGGCATCGTGCCAATGCAGGAGGTGTTGAATCAATCGCTGAACACGGGCGTGGCGTTCATCGTGGAAGAGCTAGGTACTGACGCGTTCAGGACGTATTTTGAAAGGTATGGACTTCGCGAAGAAACCGGCATCGATCTCCCTAACGAAGCAGAACCGCTTTCAGCGAACCTCGATAGCCCGCGTACCATCGAATATGTTACCGCGTCGTTTGGCCAGGGCATTGCTGTAACTCCGGTGGCTATGGCCCGGTCGCTCGCCACCTTGGCGAACCACGGGCTTGTTCCGGCGCCGCGCGTAGCAACGCGCCTCGAGTATCCCGGTGGGCTCGACAAGCCGCTTGGGTGGAGCCCGGAGCGCCGCGCGGTTTCGGAAGAAACCGCGGAAACCGTCACTGGGATGCTCGTTGAGGTTGTGGATACGGCACTCAGGGGAGGAACGGTAAAGATTCCAGAGCTATCGGTTGCCGCAAAGACCGGGACTGCCCAGATTGCACGCGCGGACGAGCGTGGGTACTATGATGATCGGTTCCTCCATTCGTTCTTCGGTTACTTTCCGGCATACGACGCGCGTTTCTTCGTCTTCTTGTACGCGGTTGCGCCCCAGGGCGCGCGCTACGCGTCGGAAACATGGACCCCGCCATTCATGGAAAGCGTTCGATTCCTCACGTCCTACTATGAGATAGAGCCGGATCGCGTGCCCCGGTCGCAGTAGGCAGCAACACTACCAAGATGAAAGAATACGTACGAGCAATCGTCGTCTACCTGCTCACACTTGAAGCAAAAGCGGTTCTAAGGAAATACAAACCGCGCATTATCGCCATTACCGGCTCTGTCGGGAAGACCTCGTCGAAAGACGCGGCGTATGCCGCCATTTCGGGCCATACATTCGTCCGGAAGAGCGAGAAGAGTTTTAATTCTGACATCGGCGTGCCGCTGACCGTGCTCGGTGTGCCGAACGGGTGGGGGAGTGTCGTGCAGTGGCTTCGGAATCTCGCCGATGGCCTCCTACTCCTCATCCTCCCTGCGCCGTATCCTCGCTGGCTCATTGTTGAAGTCGGTGCGGACCGTCCCGGCGATATTTCCCGCGCGCTCTCGTGGCTTCAGCCGTCGGTGGTTGTCGCGACCAGGTTCCCAGAGGTGCCGGTACACGTCGAGTTTTATAACTCGCCAGAGGCGGTGTTTGCGGAAGAATCCTATCCGCTCACTGCACTTGGGTCCGGTAGTTGTGCGGTTCTGAATGCGGACGATGAGCGCATGCGGACATTGACGCTTCCGGACGGCGTCTCAACTATCCGCTACGGCTTCGCAAAAGACGCGGATGTCCGCGCGTCGCACTATCGTGTCTTGACGGCCCGAGGCGCGCCGCGCGGCATCTCGTTTTCCATACACCATGCGGACGAACGCCTACAGGTATCGCTTGGCGGTGCCATCGGGAAAGTCCATGTGTACGCGCTCCTCGCCGGCGTTGCCGCCGCGCGTGCCGCCGCCGTGCCGTTTTCCAGAATGAAGGATATTGCGGAGGCATACCAACCGTCTCCAGGCCGCCTGCGACTGATTAAGGGAGCAAACGATACCACTATTATTGACGATTCATACAATGCGTCACCCGCGGCAGTTGAAGAGGCGCTCAACGCACTCGAAAGCGCGCCAACGGGCGGCAGGCGTATCGCGGTTCTTGCAGACATGCTCGAGCTCGGTCGCTATTCAGCAGAAGAACACCGGAAGGCGGGAGCGGCCGCAGCAACGGTTGTTGATTTTTTGGTTACGATCGGCGTCCGTGCGCGCCATATTGCGGAAGGCGCAAAAGCGGGCGGTATGCACGATTCCGCCATACGTTCGTTCGAACGGGGCGAGGATGCCGCTGTGTTCTTACGCGCCGAGCTGAAGGAAGGGGACACGGTACTAGTTAAGGGGTCGCAGTCCATGCGTATGGAGCGCGTGGTGCGTGCGCTTATGAAAGACCCGGATGATGCGCCGCGGCTTCTCGCCCGCCAGGACACCGAATGGCTCTCCCGGCCCTGATATAATAAATGCGGTATACTTTAAAGACACAGCACATGGGCTTCTTAGCAGGTTTTAGGGACGGCTTCACAGACCTCATCGTCGGTATCGGGGTTAGTATCCTCACATTCTTCGGCGTTCCGGTCGCAGCGGGCCCCACCTGCACCGTCGACCTTTCCGCTGACCAGCTTGCTTGGAGCGTAACCGAAGCCGCCGACGTTACTATAGCCGCACTCACTGATTCGCCGCCTGTCCCCGGTGCCTCGCAGGATATCCCCAACGCACACCCGTTCAGCGGCACGCTTGACGAACTCTTTAGCAGGAAACCCCAGGTGATTCTCGACGAACTGCGGAATAACGGCGTACCGAACGCGTCGTTTGACCCGTCTTCGAACGGCCTCATCGACGGCTTCTTTCCAAACGCAACAGTTGCGAACCGTATCTGCGAGGTCTACTTTCCGGGTTCTAAAAACGACGGATACTCGACAAGAAGCTACAAGACCCCGAAGAACAACACAATTCTGATTTTAGAGGGTGGCGTATGGCGGCAGGAACGGGCGAGCAACTTCCCACGTAAAGGGCGGCACATAGAACGAAGTGCAAGCTTCATCTGCGAGCGTGATGCCAGCATTCCGCCGATGTCTGGCACCCATGATTTCACGCCGTCGCTTCCAGTTGGAACGCACACGTATCGCCTTATCGCGCAAGGGCCGAGCGGCACCAACACCTGTGAGGCGTCCGTAACTGTACCGCCGGCGGGAGAGGATGATGACGCTCCAGGTACTGGTACTGGTGCTGGGTCGGGTGTCGGTGGTAGCGGGTCGGGTAGCGGGTCGGGTAGCGGCGTCGGACCACTACCGCAGTGTTCCGACGGTATCGACAACGACAATGACGGGCGCGCCGACTATCCGGAGGACCCGAAATGCCAATCTGCAGGCGATAACAACGAGTTCGCAATTCCAAATCCGCCGGCCGTGCTTGCGCTCTTTCCCGCGCAGTCGCTGGTTCGTTCCGGCGAGACCGCTACACTTTCCTGGAATATCAAGAACGTCCAGACAGATTCATGCACACTCTCCGGCACGAACGGCGATTCCTGGGTCCTTTCTGACGACGACATAAACGGCAGCCGCACCTCCTCACCCCTTTCCGTCGAAACCGTCTTTACCCTTTCCTGCGCCGACCTTGATGACAATCCTGTTTCCACCGCAACCACGATAAAGATTGCGCCGTCGTTCCAAGAGCTCTAACGCTTTGACCA